>CAIYTF010000036.1 GCA_903929035.1 uncultured Ignavibacteriales bacterium | reverse complement strand
TGCAATCAAAGCTGAAAGAATATTGACTTTCAATTTTTTACAGGTGTCAATTACCGAACGTAAAACACAAAATCTTTGTTCGTTCGTTTTGAACTGTCCGGATACTTTTAACTTTATTGCAGCTTGTTTCTCCGGCAAGTTTATTTTCCTCGATCAACGCATTTGCCAAAGCGGTGAGATGCTCTATTTTCTTTTTCTGCTTTCCGGACTTCCTCATTTTCTATTGTAAACTTAACTTTTACTCCCTTTATTTCCAAATTCTACAAGCTATTCTCGAACAAATTCATTACTTTTGTAAGTGGCTGAGTAGTTACAGTAATATTGAATAATTAGAAAAATGCAACGGAATTAAATTGAGCTCAAAAATAATACCAAAAATGAAAAAAGCAGAAATAAATAAAGAATATAAGCAGACTGTACAACCTATGGGTGTTTATTGTATAAAGAATAATGTAAACGGAAAAATATATATAGGTGTTACAAAAAATCTTCAAGCACGAATAAACAGGCACAAGTTTCAATTGAAGTACGGCTCAGAGAATGTCCCCTGCCTTCAAGAAGATTATCGTTTGGCAGGAGAAGATAATATTACGTTTGAAGTCTTAGATCGGTTAGAGCCAAAAGAGGATATGGGATATGATTATACCTCTGATTTGATAGTTCTTCATTCTCTTTGGGTTGAGAAAATTCAACCATTTGGCGATAGAGGATATAATGATCCAAATGAAGTGATAAAGTTTCTTGTTTGATAATAGTCAAATTAGCGTGTTAATGTACCCTAATACTTTGTAATCTGAATAAATAATAGCGTGATGGTAGCCAAGGCAGTTAACACGGAGGAGATAGCCGCAACACGTCCGAGATAATAATCAAAAGTTCTTGATTGCTGCTTTGGAACCCAGATATAATCACCAGGCTCAAGCACTTCAGGCTTATCAGGATTGACAGCTGACCAGCTTCTTGTTTTTCCTTTAATAATATATATTTCTTCTTTGGGGTTTTGACCTTTTCCGCCAGCTTTCTTTAAGTAGAAATCATAATTTTTGTTTGGTTCGTAAGGAACATAGCCGGGGGAATTGACGTGTCCAAAAACATATATCAAATCAAGTTTTTGCGGGATATTGATGTAATCGTTGTCTCTCACCAAAAACTTGCCTGCAGGCAGGGAATCGATAAATATCTCATTAAAATTTATTAGTCCGTTTCCGCGTGCTAATCTCAGTTTGTTGTCAAGAAGAAATGTATTTGAATCTTCCGTGGTCAAATTCGACATACGGTTCATCATATAAGATTCAAGACTTTCCGAAGAGAACCTTGAGTCATAAATATTTGTGCCTCGAAGCAGTTCAGCCTGCCTCAGATTGGCATTTACTGTAAAACCGCCGGCACGTTCAATTACTTCACGCAAGGTTGTTTTGCTGCGCGAAATAGGAATATAACCGGGCTTATTAACTTCACCGCTAACGAAAACACGAAAATCTTTTTTTTCAGAACGTGCAGCGGAAACTAAAATTCTATCACCTCGTTGAAGAGCGGGATTTTCATTTATCGTGTAAGAAAACATTGATTCAGAATCACCATCTTGCTTTAGCCGGTAGATAACAACGGAATCAATTTTTTCGTAAGCAGAACTATACCCTTGAGCGAAGGCGACAGCATCTTGCAGCTTGTCCCCTTCAACAAATTGAAATTTTGTTTCTTTATTAACTGCACCGGCTACTGATACAAATCCTTTTATAGAATCATATTCCGGAAAGAAAATGAAGTCATCGTTCATTAGAAACGGATTATTCTCTGCTTCACCGGTAAGATGGAATTTTTCCAAATCTATTTTAGTAATATGACCGTCCGCTTTTTTTAATGTAATATTTCTCTTAGCATAACCATCTAACGATTCTGCAGTCTGTTCCCGTCTTTGGGGATTACTAACAGCAGATAGCCTTTCAGCTTTTGCCTGATTGAATACACGGGTAACAAATTTATCAAGCCTTTCGCCGCTTGATGCACTGAAAGTTCCGGTAGTTATGAACGAACCGCCTATAGTAATACTCAAACCCGTTGAAGATAATACCTCGGAACGTGAACTTTCACGTATTTGGGAATAAGCAGGGGAAAGAAATGCAAGTAAAATCAAACCGGAAATAATTTGATGAATCATAATAAAATTATATAGCAGCTAATCAAAATAAATAAACTTCAATATAAGAAAATCTCAAATAGTATTCAAATTTCTGAGAATTTTTACTCTATGTGGTACAAGCACAAAATCGGCAGCAAAAAAGAAAATCCTGCCCTGCATAATTAGGGTCTCCTGAAAAAGTCAAAAAGTTTAATCGCCGTTCCTAAATGGCACCCACTTACCTGCCAACTGTTCATCGGCACATACAAATAGGCACAAAAGTTTTGATTTGCTCCATAAAAATGCCTAAGTTGATTTAGGTCATTGAATCGGATTCCGTTGCATTTAATTGCTTTTTAGCAAGTGCACGGAAAAATGCGGATTATGCTCAAAAAGCGTGCACATATAAATTATCTAAATCCATTTGAACCCCGTTATTATTGTACAATATTGCTCTTTTGACTTTTTCAGAAAACACTATTTAATCACTACCAATTTCTTAACTGACCTGAATTTCTCTGCCTTGATTTCATAAAAATAAACACCCGAACTCATATTTGCCGCGTTCCAAGTTACCTGATGATAACCGGCTTCCATCTGCCCGTTTACAAGTTCCGCGACTTGTTCGCCAATCTGGTTATAGATAGTCAAACGGACTCGTGCATTTTCCGGTAATCCGAAACGAATTATTGTTGACGGGTTAAACGGATTTGGATAGTTTTGCTGTAATTCATAAGCAGTTGGTTTTGTAACCGCGCTCACTTCAAGAGATGTTACGCTCTTGTTCTTGATAACTATAGATGAACCGGATTTTACAATACTGTTAACCAATTTACCGGTTGCTTTATCTTTTATTGATAAATCAACTCCTTCAACACTAATTTCAACAGGATAACTTGCACCGCTGATTGAAATAGTTTTGCCGGTACTGCCAAGTGTTTCAACAAATGACTGTGATGTAAACCGGGCATCGAAAACACCGTCAGGCGGAAGCGGCGGTAGAGAATAGTTATCAAGTACCGCGCTGCCATCAGCTAAATATAATTTAGCGGCATATCCGGATGCATCAACTATACTGATATTATTCCATTTGTTGTTAATGACAGATTCAACATAAACAGGCGAACCCGTTTTAGCTGCCCCCGCGGATAGGTTTAGAAATCCTGCCTGTGTTACCCTAACCCAATACCCGTTTCCGCTTACCAGTGTCCGCGGTGTTTGATATCCGTTGTTGTAACCATAAAAATTGGAGTTAATTATGTTGGCAGGAGTTGTACTTATTGAAGCAGTAATGATATTTTTATCATAGACGCCTACAAGATTCCATCCCGCTATAACCGGCACTTGGTTTTCATTTGCAGGAAGTGTACCGCAAACGGTAACGGATGAAGCTGCAGGAAATCTTAGCCAATACCCCCTGCCATTTTCAAAAGTCGCGGTGGACTGGTACCCGTTATTATACCCGTACGCGGGTGAATTAGCAGCAGGGAAAATGCCTGAAACAGTCATTGGCGATGCTGTAAGCGGTATAGAAATGATGTTCCAGCTGTTCAACAATGAAATATCCCCGCATAACTGTTTTCTATACTCAATTCTCAAAATAGTAACTGATGTATTTGTAAGCGTGTAAGAACCGGTTGAGCGCATATCAACATTTACAATTGCACCGGAAGAATCTTTAAGCCGAAAACTTCCTGCAGGAAGTAAAGACGGATTCCACGTGATAGTATATGGGTATCCGGCTGATAAAGGCTGTATTCTAATAATCCAGTTGGCGGTTGTTACGGTATCATTCCTGTAATCATTATATGCATAATCAACAGGTACAGAAGGTATTTCAAAACGGATATCAAAAATTCCGGCAGGCGGCACCGGGGGTAATGAATATTCGTTTAGCGTGCCATCTAAACCATCAGATGCTTGAGGCGATGTGCCGAATTGTAAACCGCGCCCCGAGACCGCGGCATTTTCTTTTATGGTTAATGTATCCGTCCATATAATGATAGGTGACAGTGTTTTAAAACCCCATATTGGCGAGTAGGACGAAAGGCCCAAGCTGTTTATCGCGCGTACCCTCCAATAGTAAGACTGATTTCTGTCAAGGTTTGGAACAACATTATTCGTGTCGGAAAGGGTTGTATCATCATATACTATATTTACAAAAAATGAGTCCTTTGCTGCCTGCAGCTGATACGCGTAAGCCCCAAGCGATTTGCTCCACTTGAATGATTGAGCAAGTGGTTGATTAATGGAATTATTTGCCGGTGAATATAATTTTGGTATCGCGGGAAGACCAAGCGTTATCTTTATAGTTGATACCATACTCCATTTTTTATCCGCGTTAAGCGCGCGAACATAGAGGCTGTTAATACCGGAAGGGAGAGCCGTAATATTTGCAAAAAATGAACCAGCGACATTAGTAGAATCTGAAACCGGAATATTAATCCCGCCTCCAAATCCCGGATCCGCGTTGAAAAAATACTCCACTTTATTTACTTTAGCGAGCGGGGTGATATTTGCCACTTCTTCTTTGGCAAAAGGCTGCCACCATACATTGAACCATTTGTCATTGGCATCTTTTGCGCGGATAAATACTTTATGTACTCCCGATGAAATAGAAGAAATATCTAATACTGCCTGACCTGAAATATCTGTTCCGGGTGCTATCGTAACGGGTGTTCCTGCACCAAAACCGGGATCAGAATCAATAAAATATTCTGCTTTAACAATATTCGCAGCCGAAAGAAGCACCGGCAATGTTTGTTTCAAGATTGACTGCCACCAAACATTGGACCATCTGCCATTGGCATCTTTGACCCGTAAAAAAACTTGGTGTACACCGGCAGATATCGTATTTATATCTATGGCAGATTGAACAACAACATCTTGCCCCTGCATAATAGTTACAGGAATTCCTGCACCAAAACCAGGATCGGTATCAATAAAATATTCTGCCTGTACAATATTTACTGCCTGCGGCAGATTTGTTAATGTTTGTTTAAAAAACGACTGCCACCAAAGGTTTGACCATTTGCCATTGGCATCTTTAGTTCGGACATAAATAATATGACATCCATCGTTCACAGATGAAATATTTGCAGTGAATTGAATAGTTATATCAGTTCCGGGAGTAAATCCCGATATAGGAGTACCATAACCAAAACCCGGGTCGGTATCTATATAGTATTCTGCAGAAGTAATCGAAGGGACGGGCTGTGGTACTGCCAAAGTCTGTTTAAGGAATGACATCTGCTGAGAAATCGACCAGGCATTAGACACATTTTGTGCCCTGATAAATAGAATATGAATTCCATCAGTGAGGGAAGTTACCGGCACGGTGAAGTCAAGAGAAATATCAGTTCCTTGCGGTATAGTAACAGGTGTCCCGTTATTATATCCAGGGTCTGAATCGATAAAGTATTCCACGCGTTTGAATGTTTGCGAATAAATAAAAGCACTGAACAGCAATAGAGACAATAGTAAAATTTTCATATTTTCTCCTTAGTTTATTGCCCTGATTTTAACAGTCACAGGGATACCGGATTCTGATGTTCCGGACGGGATGATGTTCATCTGATAAATAAAAGGTATAGGAGGAAGCCCTGAGATTACGTATGGATCTGTCCCTCCGTACATACCTATATCAACCCCGCCTAAACCCGCGCCAATAGCAGGAGAAGCTTGTTTTAACAGGAATTTACCATCCTCGCTTCCCGTTAGAATAAAGACATCATTCATATTAACATTGAGCTGATTGCCATTTGTTGCAGGGAGTTGAGAGCCTGTGCATATATTATTTCTAAAGTCAGGATTCGTGCCTGTTATTATCGATGCCGCGGTATTGGTGAAAATACAATTTTTTAGCTGCTCTTGATATAACCGCGAAGTACCTGCAAAAATATTATTGGCAATTTCGATGCTGTTGTTGGATGTATCTGATGCTGCTTCCTGAATTCCTCCGCCGAAATAGTTACCGATAACCTTAATGTTTGAAGGAATCTGTGATTGATTTATATATAAACTTCCAGAACAAAGATTTCGCGTAAATTGAATATTGGAAGAGTTGGTAATCGTCACGTTTGATGAAATGCGGCACCGGCTGATAATATTATTTTGTAGCTGCACGGCATTCCCGCTGCTAATAGTGATTCCTCCAAATGATAAGCCCATTAGCGTCACGTTTGAGACCAAAATCTGGATATTGCCCAATATCGCGCTGTATCCGGTTGGAGAGGCAATTTGATTTTCGGCAAAAAGATATCCGGGTCCGAATAGTTTTAGCTGTTTCGTAATATTGAAACTGCCGTAACTATTTGGAGAACCGGAAATTAGCAGCGTATCGCCATTTACGGCACGATACTGTGCTGTATCGAGGTTCGTAAAATTTGCCCAAGCGGAACCCGTGTTATTATCAACCGTCCACACCTTAGCCTGAAACAGAGACACTGCTCCGCTGCCTATCATAGCTAATAGGAATAAATAAATAAATTTCATAAAAGTGTCCTTACCGGCTCGATTTTGCTTTAAAGGAGACCGGGATTCCCGATTGTGCCGTCCCCGCGGGAGTAGCACTAAGCTGATATATAAACGGCATCGGTGGCAGTCCCGAAGGAATATAGGGATAAGCACCTGCATACATTCCCATATCAACACCATTAAGACCTGCTCCTATCGCAGGAGAGCCTTGCGCGAGCTGGTATTTACCATCCGTGCTTGTGCTGGTAATATATACATCATAATCTAAATTAACATTAAGTAAATTTCCGTTCCCTGCAGGTAATTGCGTTCCCCTGCACATATTATTGCTCGCGGAATTATTCTTCCCGTTAATTACAGGACTGGCAGAAGTAATCATAAAGATATTATTAAAAATCATTTCGCAGCCCGTTGTAATACTGCCAAAAATAATATTGTTTGATATAATAACGCCGTTTGAAAGAAGCTGATTGCCGTCTTCAGTGATATTGTTAACTCTATTCCCTGAGATTCTAATATTTTTTACCTGATCATAGGTCCAGCTAATATTTCCTCCTATATAATTCTGAGTGATTTCATAATTTGAACCATTAGATATGGAAATGCTATTTTGAATATAACACCGCCTGATATTCACGTTGCTTATGGTGGTTGACGCGTTGATAGAGAGACTATAATTTTGCATACCTATTATCAATACATCAGATCTTTGGATAGTGATATAATTAATCGCGGCCACTCCGCCATTGATCGGAACCGGTGCATTTTGATCCAAGAAATAGCCCGGACCGATAATAACAACAGGTTTGGTTATTGTTATATCGTTATAAACAGTGGTTGAACCCATTACGTAAACAGTGTCATAATTGTTAGCATATTTTAGTGCAGTATCTACGCGCGCGAAGTTTGCCCACGTGGCTCCTACATTATTATCAACGGTCCAAATTTTCGAATAACCGGTTACAGTCAAACAAAAAATAAATGCAAAAAATAAATATCTGCCCATAAGGGACTCCTTTTTGATTAACTAATGAGTTATAACTATTTCGAATGATAATTACAAATTTATTTTGACAATTCCTAATTATTTCTTTTCTGTTATTTTGGGTTTGTTAAAAAAAGTAGTAACTGTTTAAATACTCTAACAAATCTCCTAACGGGGGAAAGGACTTAGGACTCGTTCAGAAATAACATTAATAAAAGTTATACTGCAATCCCATCGTGGATGTAATCTGCCGTGGTTTGTTGCTGACTTTGGAAAAGGTGCTGTTGATAGTAAAGTTGATGTTATTTTCGATATAATATAGGAAAGTAAAGTCGAGATAGTTAGAGGAAGCAGGCAGACTTTCATTTTGCTTAATAAGGCCAAAGCGGTAACGAGACACGAGATTAACCCGGTTATTTAATTCATAGATGAAATCAACACCAACTTGGGACTGTATTTCTTTAAAGAGCATACTGTCCATTGGAGTGGAAAAATCAATTGTTGTATTGAACTGGGTTGACCAGCTGACAGGAATCGAATAGCGTCCGGTAAGTGCTAAATTCATATTCCCAACTTGAGCCTTATTATAAGTGGTAAGCGGGAACAGAATACCGCAGTTAATATCCCATCCATAGTAGCGGTCATTCACAAACTCATTTATTTTCAACAGCACCTGCCGCATTCTCATAATCCCGATTGAACCGATACCATCATCTTTACACATATCCGAAGCCTGAATTTCTCTTTCGATATCGCGAAACCAGATTGTTTCATAAGTTGTCCCGTAAAGCGTTTGGTATTCCGTTTCACGTTCAATAATATCAGCAATTTTTAATATTACTTCTTTAGGTAAAAAGTCAGTAATTACATCTTCCTGTATAAAATGGCTTTCAATACGTACGGCTTTTGCAAGCGATGTCGCGTTGATATATCTGCCATAGCCTGCTCCAACCGTAATATCGGATGCTACCTGAAGATAGTTTGTATTGCTTTGAGCGTTAAATTTTGCAAAGCCAAACCAATTATTATTCTCCCAAACATATTTTTGGAATCGAGCATCAAACTTTACATCTTGATTAATTGAAATATCGCCTCGAGAACGGGAAGCGGATGCCACCAGATTGATAAACCAAGCGAGCGGAAGAGATGAATAAAACGTGTGGTAGTCAAGCGATGATGTCGCGACACTGCTCGTGACGCTGTCACCGGATTGGGAATAATTCCAATTTCCGTTTAACCGCAATTGTGAAGCACGGCTGATCGGGACTATATAATCAGAAACTTTCACATTCTGCGAATAAGATATTCCGGAATAAATAGTCCAAAGAATAAATAGAACGAGGTAATATTTCTTTTTCATTTACTTTACGTTTATCGGGCAAATATTATATTTCTATCCCTGTATTTTTTATTTCTTCGAGAAAACCATTTGGGTCTTTCCCAACTTCAAAAAGAATTGGTTCGATTCTTGGGTCGATTTGTCTCCTCAATTTCCAAAGCAAGGGCGCGTAAGTTAAAAAATCTCCTGTTAGTTCATTTACAATCACTGCAACGTCAATATCACTATCTTCTCTCTGTTTCCCTGTCGCGTAAGAACCAAAAAGGAAGAGCGAGTTTACATTATAGTGTTGATTTAATAATAATTTATACCGTGTTAGTTTTTCTATAACCGCTGCTTGATCCATTCCTGAAATTTCCTTGTATCGGTAATTAAAGAATTCAAAATGTAGTCGGATAAATCAATCCAATATTCTGTTTTTGGTGTCATTAGTAATAAAAATTTATTTACAAAAGCAATTTACAGGAAAGACGCGTAACCGCTAAATTTATTATTGAGAAAGTAGAAAAGAGAAATTAAAATACTTAGGCATATTTCAGAAATGAGTTATTACTTTTTCTGCATAAGTAGGGTTTCCTGAAAAAGTCAAAAGGTTTATTCACCAATCCTAAACGGCACCCACTTGCCTGCCATCTGTTCATCGGCACAGACAAATAGGCGCAAAAGTATTGATTTGTTCCATAAAAAAGCCGAAGAAAGAGCATTTTGATAGCTAACCGAGTTTAAACTTCAAAGGCTGGTTGATTTAGGTTATTGATGCGCATTGCATTCCATTTAATTGCTTTTTAGCAAGTGCAAGGGAAAATGCGGATTATGCTCAAAAAGCGTGTACCTATAAATTATCCAAATCCATTTGAACCGCGTTATTATTGTACAATATCGCTGTTTTGAGTTTTTCAGGAAACTCAAATTATTTATTTTCTCTTTGGGTGGGGGAATAAGATGGTTGTTGACACTTATTCCAGCCCATTGCGATGTTTGTTCATTTTTAAATCCGAACGACCTATGGCAAATACGGAGAATATTATTCGGTTATGTCGGAGGGAGGGGGTGAGGTTTTGGTGATGAAATAAATAGTTTATATTTTTATATAATAAATATTTGAATATAAGCAGGCTTATCATCTGGTTAGAAACTTCTATATTTGTCTTGATACTATTATTGACAAGTAATTCCTGTTATTGGAGGTATAAATGGTTGGTTCATAAATGATGTTGCTTGGGCAGCACGCCGGACATTTCAGGAGCGATGGTTAATTGATAATCAAAAAGTTCTTGAAATATGATTTCTTTGTAACTACTCAGCCGGTAACCAAAATGAAGTATAACTCCGCTATTTATGGCGGAGATAAATGATGGAGTTCCTGCCACCACTCGGGCTTTAGCCCAAAAAGCGTGTTTAATGAGTTTGAATTTCTCGCATCAGCGGACGGAATTTGGGCTAAAACCCATAGTCCGGGCGACCCTTCTGATATCCGGCATAAATGGCGGAGTTATTTTTCAGGCTGAGTAGTTACGGTAAATTTAATTCCATCCCATTTGTATTCATAACAATCTCAAAAAGAAACTGTTGCGTTTTATCCAAATAGTAAATCTAAATCAGTTTCGGACATTCTAAATAAATCTTCAGCCTTTTTTCGAATTTTTTTTCCACGATTTATGATCATTTGATCAAATTTATTTGGTTGTAAATCTTCCCAAGTCAATAGCCGAGTTGCTAAATCATTTTCACTATAAGGAGGAATGTCTTTACCAGGTTTTGCGAACCATTCGTGAGGAGGTTTATCCGTTTTATTTAAGTTATCAACTCCACGTAAAAAATGAAAGTTCGCGTAATGATTTATCATTTCGTAAGGTCGGTTCTCTTTTTCTAACTTTGACTTAGAAAAAATATGATCTCGCTGTAAGTCCTCCGGATTTCCATCTAATGTTATTCCTCCGTGAGCAATATTAAGAGCTAAATCTAGATGTTTACGCAGTAGATCATCTAAAGAACGAATTCCATATTCTCGTTTAATCAAATTTGCTAATTCATTAAGTGGAAACTTCTTTGCATTTGAAATTATTTTTTTTGAAAAACTTCCCATTCTTGCCTCAGCTCCACTAAAAATACCGCTCATAATTGAGAAATAAATACCCACCACAATTTTACTTTTGTCCTCGTTAGTTAAATTATTAAGATTTGAGATATAATGAACAAAAGGCAGGAGAGAATTATGACCGCCTCTAAAAAACCTTTCTGAAGTTATTTTGCAATCATCAATTAGGATACAACCTAGAGCTTTCCATGCTTTTATTATGTTCGGAATATATTGGGGTAATTTTTCGGCTAAATCTTCAACTTGATTTCTATTGCTAACTAGTTTGTCAAACCTTGTCTCCGCACCTTCAGATAGTAGTAGACTTTTTAATATATCGTCCCTTGTAAATTCAAAAGGTCGATTCCCGTTTATTTCTTTAACAGCAGATTGAAGTTCTGGTTGAATATCATTCCATTTTAAGTCAAGTAAGCTCATAAGTAGATCTGATTTAAGTAAAATCAAACCTCCAGAATTTACTCTAACAAATATTTCTAAAATTTCTTCAATTGGTGTTTTATGAGATGAATCTTCATCTACGGGTATGACTTGCAGGGATTTTGTACTCCCTAGAATCGAAGCAGATCGTATATATATATCTATAATTCTTTTTGTTTCTTCATTGGTTAAACTTAGTTCAATCGCTTTTTTTTGCCCGTCTATGGCTGCATACACTGGGTTAATGCTAATTAAATCAGATAATTTTGTAAAAAGTCGTTTTTTTGATTCAATTCCGCAATTCATTTTCTCAACTTCAGTTGAGGATAAAAATTTACACGCATAGTATTCGTTCCCAGGGTCTTTTTCCTCTGTTGCACCACTCAGAACATCAATATATAAACTTCTTTGATTGTAAGTACCATAAAAAGCAGCGTATAGACTTGTCAAGCGTTGCTGCCCATCCAAAACAAGGTGTTTGCTCCTATTGCTTTCAGATGATTCAAAACTGTAAACTTGAGTTATTTTTGTGTCGATATCTCGCTGAATACGACGAAATCGTTGAATTGAAGAAGTATTCCATAACATAACAGCTCCAATAGGAAAACCTCTTAGTAAACTGTCAACTAAACGATAAATTCTTTCTTCTTTCCAAACGAAAGGTCTTTGCATTGCTGGTAGAACAATATTATCGTTCTTAATTTCATTTAATAATCCGGAGAGCGTACAATCAAGCATATAAATACTTTCATAAAAATATAAATTGTTGGGTGTTGATCCTTATCAGCATTAAGTAATACTAAATTTATGTAATTCTTTCAATTTTACAAAATTATTTCTAAAATATTTATGAGTCCGCCTAAAAGAATCCCCAAAATAGCTTTTCTGGCTTGGATTTTGGCTCAAAAACAAAACATTTTTTCGTAAAATATACCTTTTTTGAGCGGACTCATTTATTGTTTTCTTCTTTTTGCATTTTTGTTTGCCCTTATTACTGAAAGTTCCTCAATCTGTTTGCCGATGTCTGTGTTATTTAATATTTCATCTTTAGCAATTAGACCTAACCAAAGAAGCCGTCTTAAATCTTCTCCTTTTCTATGCCATCTGAGTCGGTTACATTTGGCACAGATTGGCAAATTATTATTAATTTCATCAATCCCGCCCTTAGCTAATTGCACTATATGGTCAATTTCCCATTGACCCTCTAATGGTGGCCAAGGTTTTCTACCTCTGTGTTCAAAAATCAATTGATCGCCACAAAAGTGACAGTGACCCTTTAATTTATCGAAAATAATTTGTTTTTCTTTTTCCCCAAATCTTTGTGTTCTTCTCATTTAAAGTCCATTTTTATAAATACATAAGAAATTATTTTTATTTTCCTAATTTAAAAGTACCTCATCAAAACCTCAAACACCCGCTGCACCATCTCCTCCCTCACCCGTGGTCGTTCATAAATCTTTTCATCAAAATAGTCAAACAGGTATATGATTTCATTCAGCACAGTTCTCACATCCTCAACCGATTGCGGAACAACTTCATTATGCGTGAATATCGCCAAACAGGCACTAACCATATTTTTAATTGTGTTATCCATTTCCGGCAGGGGAGGGAAATGGTGTTCATCATAACTTATCATTAATAATCCACTTTCATTGATGGTCCGGATTACTTTGTTTTTCATATAGTCTGTCAAGTGAAGTTCAGGGTCATCGAGTGTTGCGCGGAGTTCGGCGATGGTCATATAGTCATTCCCCGTCAATGAATATTTTTCTGCTTTTGATTCATCAACCTCTAATACTTTAGAGGCAATTATAGATATAATGACAAACTTAATATTCGCCGGGGTTGGAATACAAAAATCCGATTCTGTTCTTTCTTCAAAGCCCTCAATCGGTTGGTCTATTTCTACTTGCCATCCCATTTGGTCTCTGATAAATGCCGCCGCTTCAGCTGATTCTGTTGTACAGAATAATTTGTAAATCCCGTCATATTCTCGCAGAAACTCAGTCAGCAGCCCATCAATAAAATTTATTATCTCGGAGGTTTTTATCGTGGTAAATGACTCATCCCTTCTGAGAATCCGTCCCTCCTCAATAACTTGCCACCACATTTGATGAAAAGTGGTTATTCTGACAGCGAGTTGTTCGGTTGAAACTCCGCCGCCTATCAACGCTTCAAAAAATGCTTCGTTCTGTTCGTGGAAGATGTCCATATTATTATTCCTAATTAATGTTTGTCATTATGTTCGCTGATCCGAAAATGAATCGCCGGTATCGATTCCTGCCAGACTGGACGCAAACTCTCCGAAATCAAGCGCATCGAACCACCAAGCGCACCATCGGAGAGCCGCAATCCTTTAATAATGCGGGAATCATACTTTTTATAAATTACTGAAGAGCCATTAATACAGTTACTTTTGATATAGTCATTCATTATTTTATTTCCTTATTAAAATCCAACTGATCTATTAAACTCTCGTCATTATATCCATAATACCCGCTATACTTATCTCTGCATCACTCAGAATGTTTTTGTACACGGAAATATATAACTTATGTATAGCATATTTTGTAAAGTGAGTAATATTTTAACCGGAATATTACGTTCTTGAATTTCCTGACTTTCATAACCATCATTTGCTTCGTAAAAGTCCATATCATTTCTTTCTATACTAAATCTTTATTCCAAAACTATGATATAAAGATAAGAAAACAGGCTCATTCAATGATACTTTTACGGAACGGGCAGAAATTGTTCGGAATTTTACAAATATTTTTTTCAGTGCAGATATAAGAAAATAGTTGTAATTTAGGTTTATATTTTAACAGCAAGAAAAATGAAACTAAACCCGATGGCTGGCTTTATCAAAATGTGATTGATATAATATCAGGGTTAGTATGAATATTTATCTAAACAGATGGATGACCAAATGAATGAATTAATGAATAATCCTGAGTATAAGGGATGGATCAGCGAAATAAAATTTCGTATCCAACAAAGTCAAATAAAAGCCTCGCTGTCTGTTAACAGCGCGCTAATTCTGTTATACCGGGATTTAGGCAAAATGATTGTAGAAAAACAATCAACAACAAACTGGGGTGATGGTTTGATAAATCAACTGGCTATTAATTTGAAATCTGAATTTCCTCATCTTGGCGGGTTTTCAAGAGAAAATCTCTACTATATGAAAAGATTCTATCTTGCATATATTGAGCCGGATACATACCGCTCAAAATCTACTAATCAATTGGACGTTGTAAAAGTGGAACAACTTGTTCCACAAATGCAGAACACTGAAATTCTCAAACTCGCGTTATGTATTCCGTGGGGGCATAATGTAGTAATAATGAAAAAAATTAAAGACCAAGGACAATCTCTGTTTTATATTCAGCAGACCATCGAAAATAACTGGAGCCGTTCTGTTCTACAAATGCAGATAGAGAGTAATCTGTTTGGACGGCAGGGAAAAGCTGTAAATAACTTCGCGATCACGCTGCCGAAGCCTCAATCTGATTTGGCAAATCAAATACTAAAAGACCCATATAATTTTAATTTCCTTACACTTGAAAAGGATGTGCAGGAGTTAGAGCTTGAACGTCAATTAGTAAAAAACATTACTCAATTTTTGCTCGAACTTGGTAAAGGTTTCGCGTATATGGGCAGGCAATATCAATTACAGGTTGGAACCAAAGAATACAGGATTGATTTATTGTTTTACCACGTGAAACTAAAATGCTTTGTGGTAATCGAACTTAAAACCAAAGAATTTGAGCCTGAATTTATAGGCAAGTTAAATTTTTATCTATCAGCGATAGATACACAGGTAAAAACACCGGAGGATAGTCCTACTATTGGCATACTCTTGTGCAGAACCAAAGATAATCTGAATGTTGAATTTGCCTTGCGGGACATAAACAAACCAATTGGGGTGAGCGAATTTACCTTTAGCGAGTTACCTTTACAAATACAAAATGCTATGCCGACTGTTCAAGAATTTGAACTCGAACTTTTCAGAAACGAAACTCACTGAACCTGCCGAAAATGCCTCGTTTCGACTTCATTCCCGGGAAAAAATGTTCGATTTAACTTTAACTCTAAAACGCCGGATAGAAATATTAGGATTAGTGCTCGCTAAGCCGGGATTATACGCTGTTGCTGATATGGAAATTCTCTTCGATTGTTCACCTGCAACAATAAAGCGCGACTTACAGGCATTACGGCAGGAGGGGATTGACATTCATTCAGTTTCCAAAACAGGATTGGAAGTCAGGAACAGCATTGATGCATCCACGTTAAAAAAACTATTAGAAATTTATTCTCTAATCTCTCAAATGGAAGTTTCTCAGAACAGAGCCGCGGCATTTCTTGTAAACGGGAAAAAGGAAAGGGCAGTCGCGTTGTTTGTTACACTTCAGCGATGCATAGAAAATAATATTCAGGCTGAAATAACTTATTGTAAAAGTACACTAGGGGATGCAAAGAAACGCGTAATTGAACCGCTATTGTTATTTGAGAAAGATAATGACTGGCGACTTTATGCATTCGATAAAGGAGTACAGAAGCAGTTTCTGCTCGAAAAAATATCTTCAATCACTCCGCTTGATACAAAGTTCACTCCGACTGATACATCTTTCCGCAATTTTATTAAAAACTCATTTGGTCCCTGGGTTGGTAAACCGGAAATAAAAGTACAATTAAAATTTACCCGAGCGTGGCTTGCCAATGGGAAAGAACCGCATCTGATGGATGGACAGGAAGTTGAAATGCAAAAGGATGGCAGTAAGATTGTTTCATTTATGGTTAGCTCACTTGAAGATGTTGCGCGATGGGTTGTCGGCAGAGGTGGAGAGGTGATAGCATTGAAGCCGGTCAAACTTGTAGAATTGGTAAAACGCATATCGAAAGAATCGTTCGAGGGGCATTGAATGCTTTATATCGCTCTTGTGACTTTTTCAGGAGACCCTACATAAAATAACAAGGGGAAGTGGGATAAAGATAAACACTGTTGTCCAAGATATCCTTCGGCAGACACACAAAATAAATGCAAAATAGAGGATAGTTGACTTTTTTAACCTATTTTGATCGTAATTTTAAATTATTTCGTTTTGGACGGATGTTAATAATAACACGGTAGGTTAGCTTAAAAAGTGATAAATATATGACTTAGGTTGCTGATAAGGATAGATTGTTGTACGCCCTTAATAATAGAACCCGATAGAGAAATAGAAATTAAGCGGTCCGAATCTGACAGGGCTTGCAGGAATATTTGATTGGAACAGAAAACATCTTCCAATGGCAAAATCGGCGGGTCCGATTGGCGTGTTAAATGATAGGGATGCTCCAACACCGTGGCGGAGGTCGGTGAATTTAATTTGGTTTTGTACTTCCCAAACTGAACCTAAATCATAACGAATTTGGAGATACGTATCGAAGAAAACTTGAACGGGCAGCAAATAACGATATTCTAACGACGCGAGAAAAACTTGTCTGCCGCGAAGTTCGTTTTCTTTCATACCAAAAAAGGAATTTTGTCCCCCGAGAGAATAGTGCCGCGTGAGGGGTAATGTTCTATCTCCAAAGCCTGCTTTTGCAGATGTGGAAATGGTGTGGCGCGAGCCAACAGGAATATGAATATGGTATTCGCCGCCAATATTAGTATAACCAATATCGCTGCCGAGAGCAGCCGAGGCAATCTCGTAGAAAGCATTGATTCTTGCACCTCGGGTGGGGTATGGGTATTTATCTTGTGTATCCACGTTGGAGGAAGCGCGAAGAGTGACGAGGTGATTTTTGAATCCTACGAGGGAACCGTCACTAATGTTTTTAGCTTCATCCATTTCGTAACTGCCCCTGAGAACAACATTTCCGAATCGCTGAAATTGCCGCGCGACAGCAAATGACAATCCATAAAATATTTGGCGATATTCTCCTTTTACAACTTTGTAATAATAAGTGCTGTTCGAGCTTGGTGATTCATTGTAAGTATATATATCGTTGAAGTTGTAAAAAGTACGTACATCGTATGAATAGTAACTATCGAATAAACGGTTGCCGCGTTGTTCCAGAATATAACCGCGCGCGTGCGGACTGAAGAAAGTCATAAATCCTGCTTCAGAGCCGTTTCCGAACAAATTTTCATCGCGGATATCAATACCGACTTGAGGAACATTCTCGTTATCTAACTTGAAACCAAAGCGGACAATGCCCGAAGCACGTTCATCTACCCTGAAGAAAACGGCATTGCTTTCCTTTTGTCTTTCGAAAGATACAACAATGTTATCAAACAAATTCAGTGAGCGGAGGTTAGTAAGCCCTTGTTTGAAATTAGCACTTAAGAAAACATCACCGTTCTCTAGAGGGATTTCGCGGCGGATAACGCGCGGGTTAGTGTTGGATAAGCCCTCGATTTCAATGCAGCTAATGATTCCCGGGTTAACGTGAAATGTTAGCAGTTGAGCAGATGAATTAAAATCAATAGAGTCAATTTCGGCAAGCGAGTTGCCTAAAACACGGTATCCATTGAGAATTTCTTTCGCGGCTTTCATTACACGTTTAGTTGAAAAAGGATGACCGTTAAGTTCCAAAAGAGAAGAATTTACGTTAGGATTTTCGGTCAATAGGCTGCCGGAAATTTTGGAATTGATGATTGTTGGGAAAGGCACTGCAGATATATCTACAAAAGTTGAATCACCTTTTTTTTCAGGTATAGCAGCCAGATTGACAAAATCATCTTCGGTGTTAAGAGAATAGAGGAAGTAAAGAATTTCACTTTTTAATTTTGGAGAGCCGTTAAAATACGATTTACATCGTTCAATAAGGTTCGCGGGTGCATCCCTGATAAATACTCGCGGGAAAAGAGTATCATTATCAGATAGACGTTTAACGAAAAGTTTTCGAATTGCGTTATTTAGTGAATCGCACAAAGGAACAGTGGATGAATAACCGGACGATATTGTACTATCAATAGATTGAAAGTCGGAAGAAAGCACATTCGGGATGGAGGGAGTTATGGTAAAGTCAGCAAGTTTTAGCTGCTCGTTGTTCATCAATTGCATAGGTATGCTTACGATTTGGTCCGCTACATTCCACGGTAATTCCAATTCCTGCTTATTATGCAGGAGGCTTGTTGTGTTGACTGCAATTACAAAGTCAGCACCTTCATCTATTGTAATTTTTACCGGAATATTTGCCGTAAGCCCTCCATCTACAAGCATCATAGAATCAAATGATATGGGCGATAGAAGAAACGAAACGCTGGAACTCGCTCGGAGAGCTTTTGCAATGGAGCCGGACCGAAGGACAACTGTTTTCCCGCTTACAAGATCGGTGCATACAGCTCTGAACTTTGTTTCAAGATCGTTAAAATTATCTTGCAGTCTTATAGGTGCTTGAAATGAGAGTATGTTAAGGTAATTGGTAAATTTCTGACCATCGTTTATGGCTGTTGGAATAAGCGGTTTTAACCCGCGTAAGCGAAAAGCAAAAACAGATTTGTCTTCGGTTATTTTTTTGTCAAAGAAAAGGTCGCGGCGGTTGGTTCGCCGGGCAGGCGAAAGAATGTCATCCCAGTCAGTTGCTCTGCAGATAGAGTCTATTTCCTTTGGTGTATAGCCAAGCGAAAATAAGCCGCCGATTATGCTGCCCATACTTGTCCCGCAGATTAGGGAAACAGGAACTTGTTTTTCGGCTAATGCTTTAAGAACACCAATCTGCGAAAGCCCGCGTGCGCCGCCGCCGCTGAGAGCAAGCCCGATAACAGGCTGAAAAACCGGTGTTCGCAATTCAAGTCCAAACTGTCCTATCCTTTTCGTATATTCAGTTTTGAGAACAATTTTTTGTGCGATGGGTGAATCGGAAAAAATTGTAACTCCAATCACAAAAAAACACGACCAAAAAAAATTCAGTCTTCGCATACAAGCACGACTTCGTGCAGCCGCTGTTATTTTTTCTTTTTTGATTTGTTGGAAGATTGTTGAGCTTCAGCCATTTCCATCCATTTCGCGAAAATACCTTTTTTCTTGTTGGCATTGTTTACCGGCTTTAATTCAACCGGTGCCGAATAGTGCATAATATAATACTGCTGAGCGATTGAAAGCACGTTAAATAAGAAATAATATAAGTTCAATCCGGCAGGGAAACTCATAAAGAGGAACGTGAGCATTACCGGCATAATATATATCATTGCTTTTTGTGACGGATCTTTGGTGGACATCTTTTGTTGGACAAATGTTGTTACACCCATCAATAACGCGAGCGCGCTAATGTCACTAACTCCAAATAGAGGAATCTCAAATGGGAGTGACAAAATAATATCGGGGCGCGATAAATCTTTTATCCACCAGACAAACGGCTGTTGACGAAGTTCAATAACAGTCTGGAACATACCCCACAGCGCGACAAATATCGGCATTTGCAAAAGCATAGGAAGACAGCCGCCCGCGGGATTAATTCCGTAAGTGGAATATAGTTTCATTGTTTCTTTATTGACTTTTGCCGGATCATCCTTGTATTTTTCTTTCATCTCTGCAATTTTTGGCTGCAATGCCTGCATCTTTTGCATCGAAACAAAACTTTGTTTTGAGAGCGGCTGCAAGATCAGTTTTACTATAATAGAAAATAAAAGAATCACTAAGCCATAGTTGGGTATTAACGTATGGAGGAAGTTAAATAAGGGTAAAAATACATATTCAGCAATTGGCCTGATAATGAAACTTAATCCAAGGAAACTGCCGAAATCAACAATCTTGTCAAAACGTTTGTCATAGCTTTTCAGCAAATCGTATTTGACGGGACCGCTATAAACAATGAAAGATGACGAATAGTTAGTATCGGAATCGAGCAGCTGTATTCTGAAAAAGCCGCGATAATGTTCAATAAGACCTTTGGTAGCGGGGAAATGCTCAGACTTACCTGAAAGATATGCTTCTTTGACTTCACCGTGGTTGATAGGGGCAATGATATTTGCAAAATATTTGTTGCGAAAACAAAGCCAGTTGATGGTGCTGCCGGAAAATGATTGGTCGATAGAATCTTTACCGGGAGCATCAACTTTTTCTTGTTTGTCACCCAAGAAAATGCTTGAGTTCGCGAACGTGGATTCATCGGCAGAACTCTGTTCTACAAACTGAATACCGGAGTTCCAGCTCAGGTTATACATACCGTTAACAATGAGCGGAACAATATTTTTTAAGCCGATAGTTACCGTGGTGCTGTACCTGTCGCCATAGAACGTGAATACTTTGCTGATGACGCGTTGATCGCGGGTAGTGAACGTGTATTTAACAGAAAGAGAATCGCTGCCTTTTAAAATGAGGTGGGTAGATACTGTCCGGCTTTCAAACTTGAGGTTATCGGAACAGATAGAGTCACCTTCAGCAGGCTTGAATGAGATATCGAGGTTGCTTTTACTCGTTGCATCAATTAGCTGTGCCCCTGTCTTAATGAAATCCGGAGAATTTTTATTATCGGAAGAATACCAGTTGCGATAAGTTTTAAGATAGACTTTACGAATTTTCGCGCCGTGATTAGAAAGTTCAAATAGAGCAACGTCATTCTCGATGGTGATGACTGATTCATTACCGTAGAAACGAGGAAAAAGTCCTGCTGTGCCCGCGGTGTCTTCTATCACGCCGGCAGCAGGAATTCCAATTTGTTTGTCCTGACTATTTGCCGAAAGAGCTTGCTGCAACTGTTTAGCACGCTGCAGAGAATCTTTTAGCTGCGCGATTTTCTGAGTTTCTGCCGGTGTTGGCTGCTTAGGTGAATTTAAATAGAGCCAAGCAATGAGAATAACACTAATAAGAGCAAAAGCAATTTTAGTTTGTCTATCCATAAGTAATCTTTCAATATCTATAATTATTTAACAGGGTCATAACCGCCTTTTGAGAAGGGGTTACACCGGAGAATTCTCCAGACAGATTTTCCCGTGCCGATAAAAAATCCATATTTGGAAATAGCTTGATCGGCATATTCGGAACAGGACGGATAAAATCTGCAAGAAGGCGGGAACAAAGGCGAAATAAACTTCCGGTAAAACTTAATCAGCAGCAGGGCAATTGTACGCACGTCAGATTTTATCAATTAGTTTTTTAAGCAATTCGCGCACGAGCGGCTCAATATCGCTCAAAAATAAATTCCGGTGATATTTCTTTTTGAATCCGCCGGGTATGAATACAAGATTAATCAGAACACTCTTCGCGCTGCAGTGATCGATTAGATCGGATTTATTGTTTCTATAAGATTCTCTGACTAATCTCCGAACACGGTTACGCCACACGGCATTGCCGGCACGTTTTGAAACTGCAATCCCAACGCGTACAGCTTCAAGCAAATCACCGGCAGGACGAACAACATAAAGCAATTTCATCATCCCGTTTGGGAGGGAAACCGGATTTCCGTTATCAAAGACAAAGGAAAAGGATTTTTTTCCGGCTATCCGCTCGTTCCGGGAAAAAGAATGCTTCTTCACATTTTAGCGTTCATCGCTGACTGTTAGTTTTTTACGACCTTTAGCGCGTCTGCGCGCGAGAACAATCCGGCCGTTCTTAGATTTCATACGTTCACGGAAACCGTGAGTGTTTTTTCGTTTCCTGTTACTCGGCTGATACGTACGTTTCATTTATTTCTCCTTGGATATAATAATTCTAATGTAATTTATACTAATGAATAACCACTGATAAGCGGGAGTGCAAATTCAAGCTTGATTTCAAAATCTGATTAAAATAGCGTGCTTATAAAAATTAGCTTAGAAATATAAGATAAATTCGGGAAATATTCAATTAAAATTTGGTTTATAGTTTCCCCAAAAAATCAAGAAAAAAAATAAGGAGCTAACTCTAAGAGATTAAATTACTTCTGGAAAGCCTGAATAAACTTGTATAAAATGAACTTCTATCTCTAAATATACAAAAGGTCATCCATAAAGATGACCTTTTTAGCAAAAAGCAAAAACCGGTAAATATTATTTTGTAATGGGGTAAACGCTGACGAACTGACGATCGCCGCGCCCCATTTCAAACTTCACCGCACCGTCTGCAACGGCAAACAATGTATCATCGCTTCCGATCATAACATTTGTGCCCGGATGAAATTTGGTTCCGCGCTGACGCACTAAAATGTTTCCGGCAAGAACACGCTCGCCGCCGAATTTTTTCACGCCAAGACGCTGGGCATTACTGTCTCTGCCGTTCCTAGTGGAACCTTGTCCTTTTTTATGTGCCATTTTTGTCCTCTAATTATCCTATTTGGGTAATTTGTATTTGTGTCAATTCCTGACGGTGGCCATTCAGTTTTCTGTAGCCGATCCTGCGTTTTTTCTTGAAGACGATAACTTTATCATCTTTAAGATGCTGCAATACTTTTGCAACAACCTTTGTTCCTGATATAAAAGGAGCACCGACTTTAGTCTCGGTTTCTTCCGAAACTAATAGAACTTCATCAAAAGTGATTTCGGTCTCAACTTCTGCATTTAATTTAGGAACATAGTGTTTCGAGTTGTTTGTAACTTTAAACTGTGTCCCTGCAATATTTACGACTGCAAACATTAAATTAACCTTTATAAATTTTAAGCTACGCAATTTAGTCAAAAATTTCCCTTTTGGCAATTCAAAAATCAATAAATATTAACAATTTCTACTTTTTCTCTCTTTTCCCTGTAATCAGCACTATTGTTCCTGCCGATTAATCGCGTAATATTTATCGCCATCACCAAGCACCGGATTCGCGATAACAACAAAAAGGACTATCTTTTGAATGAATTGTTCTTTCTTATCGACAAAAAATTTAGTAAAATTAGGATGTGCATAATGCAATTTATCCTAAAAGGATTTTTATGAAAGAAATAACTTACAAAAACAAGCCGCGAACCGAACCTGTTAAACTTCCCGAGCCTTTGGGATTTGGTGTATATTTCACCGACAATATACTTGAGATGGATTATAATACCGAATCAGGCTGGCACAATTTGCAAATTAAGCCTTTGGAAAACTATTCATTCCATCCTGCAACATTATTCTTTCACTATGGACAAGTTCTCTTTGAAGGGTTAAAAGCCTTCAGGCAAAAGAATAATGATATAGTTATTTTTCGTCCTGAAAAACATATTGAAAGGCTCAATAATTCGGCAAGAAGGCTTTGTATGCCCACTATTGATGTTGATTTTGCAGTTGAAGCTCTTCGCGAACTTATAGCAGTTGAAAAAGACTGGATCCCTGAAAAAAAAGGCGAATCATTGTATATTCGTCCGCTTATGATTGGTGTTGATTCCGCCCTTGGAGTGCGGGTTTCTGAAACCTATAAACTGATTTATTTACTCTCGCCGGTTGGAGCATATTATGCTGAAGGATTTAAGCCTGTCAAAATTCTGGCGCAGGATGATTATGTCCGTGCAGTGCGCAAGGGTACGGGTGAATGCAAAACACCCGGAAATTACGCGGCAAGCCTCATTGGCAGTGAAATGGCAAAAGCACAGGGTTACTCGCAAGTTCTTTGGCTTGATGGTGTTGAATTGAAAAATATTGAAGAAGTGGGCACGATGAATATTTTCATCATATTCAAAGACGAGATAGTCACACCGGAACTTTCCGGCGGGATACTCCCCGGCGTTACGCGCTTATCGGTTATTGAAACCCTGCGCGGCTGGGGACATACAATTAACGAGCGTGCTGTTTCTATTGATGAGTTTGTTGAACAATATGACAAAGGCAATGTTGTGGATGTTTTCGGAACAGGAACTGCCGCCATAATATCATCGGTTGGTGAATTAAAATTCAGAGATAAGATTATGAAAATTAATAACGGCAGTTACGGTGAATTAGCCATAAAGTTATTTGACCATTTCACCGGACTGCAATACGGCGAGATTGAAGACACTCATAACTGGTTTGTTCCTGTCAATTCCGAAGTGCCTGTAAGCTGATTATTTCTTAAACTGACGACCATTACCGCGGGGCTTTCTCAAAAGTCAAATATTTCGGAAATAAATTACGTTTTTGTGTTGATTTCGCGATGTTTTTATGAAAAAATTACTTTTGAGACAGCCCATATAAATTTCAAGGTAACTTCTCAGTCTCCTGAAATCAAGAAAATAAACGGTACGGATATTATGTCCCAGCAGGACTAAATTTGAATAACCGTGAGTGACAACTCACGGGAGAGTGATAAAAAGCATCTATGTCCCCGAAGGGGGCAAATTCACGCCACATAATTAGTTCGCCCCCTTCGGGGACGTTATTTGTTTGGGCTTACTTTTCCGTGAGTTAGCACTCACGGTTATTCAAATTTAGTCCCGTTGGGACAAATTCAAGACCAAGCTGAGTGGTTACATTTCAAGATACCTGCCGCGCAAAACAAGTTTAGATAGAATTCAAGCATCACAATCACAAAAATTTCATTTTTTTATTTCAGTTTCTTTTTTTAAGTTTGTGAAAATAATAAACGATTGATTTATAGAAAAAATAAAATTTAACTAACTAACAACGTAGCGTTTGCTATGTTCTTTCTGGAAAACTGGTAATTTTCAATTGACAAGAACAAGCAAGGAAGCTGCGCCCCGAAATGGGCGCGCTTTCTTATATCTTTGTCAAAGGTGTACCAGTACCTCCAGAGAGGATGTAATGAAAGTTGCGTCCTTTTTTTATTTCTTTAACCGGAGGTTCTATGTTACAGAAATTTCTGTTTCTGTTTTTTGTTCTTTCTCTTTCACTGCTTGCCCAGGATTTAATTCTTGATGGCAAAGACACCGTTTTGGTCGGGGCACACGTTTATAATAAAGTTGAACTCAAAAATTTTTCGCGTATCATTGTTGATAGTTCGGGTTCAGCAAGTCAAAAAGGTAAATTGTCTATTAAAGCTAATACTATTTCCATACTTGATGGTTCAATGATAACTGCCGATGGCGTTGGAGATGCCGGATTAGGAAACGGTATAAGTAGTTCAGGGACTAGTTTAAGCGGCGGGGGAGGCGGCAGTTACGGCGGTAAGGGCGGTAATGGAACCGGAGCAATAGGAGGCAGTTTATATGACAACGCTTTTGGCTCCAATGTTTATCCGGGCTCGCGTGGAGGTTCCGGCGGGACTGTAGGATGTCAGCAATATGGTTACGGAGGAGGTATGATATCACTCTATTGTACCACCTTAAAAATTGAGGGATTCATTAGCGCAAATGGGGCAGCCGGCTGCAATTCAACTAGTTCGGCAAGCGGCGGTGGAAGCGGCGGCGGCATACTTATTAAATGCAAAAATATTATTGTTTCCGGTTCAGTTACAGCAAATGGGGGAACTGGTGGCAGTGGTGGGGTGTCTTTTAGTGGTTCTGGCTATGCCTATGGTGGTGCAGGTGGCGGTGGTGGAGGACGAATTAAAATCATCAGTTTTAGTAAAACAATTACCGGCCAAACAGCAGCAAATGGAGGCGGTGCAGGGAATAATGGCGGAAATGCCGGACAAAACGGGACAGTCTGGTATGACAAATATCCGGATAGTCCCACTCTTATTTTGCCGGCAAGTGGCGCGATAACAAATAACAAGCCGATTTTCAGAATGAAATCAGTTGATTCCGATTCCGCGGCACGTCTCCGGTATAAGATTGAAGTAAGCACAGATACCTTTAAGACAATTTATAAGACGTACGATCAATCTTCAGACTCAACAGGCTGGTCAAAAGGTTATTATTTATCCGGTGATACTGCCCTTTTTGCAGCAAAAGATACTATCCGGATTGGCAAATATCAATGGAGGTGTTATGCTTTTGACGGCTATGTATGGAGTGACGGCTGGGATATAACAAACCCGATTCCAACAACTTACGGTGAGTTTACCGTGGTAGTGACTCCTTCAGCTCCGGTACTCGTTTCTCCAATTTCCGGCGTAAGCGCGACTATGCCTTTGACATTTACTTGGAGAAAAGTTCCGGATGCAGCCACATATCAATTGCAGGTTGGAAAAGATGCAGCCTTTTCTCAAATAATATATGATTCTACATTGGCAGATACCTCCACCGAGGTCAAAGCACTAATGGCGAAAACAAAATATTATTGGAGAGTCAGAGCAATAAATATTGCCGGTTCCAGCGCGTACTCTGCAAACAATAACTTTACTACCGATATCAAAGCTGAAACTGAATTGCCGAAAAGCTATTCATTAAACCAAAACTATCCGAACCCGTTTAACCCGGCAACAAGTATATCTTTCTCCCTCCCCGAGAGAAGCAGTATAGTGTTAGCCGTGTATAACCAGCTCGGGCAGAGAATAGATGTTCTTGCCAACGGCATCTTCGCGGCAGGAAATCATTCTATTTCTTGGAATGCAGGTAAGTTTAATTCAGGTGTATATTTCTATGAACTAAAGACAGAAAAGTTCAGATCTTTGAAGAAACTTATTTTGCTTAAATGAGTGCCAAGCAAAGCTTGGACATTACTAATTGGGTGCGGCGGGAGAGATGTGACTTCCGCCAAGTCCCATCATAGGAAAACTCAAAAAAAACATTTTTTCATAAAATATACCTTTTTTGAGTGGACTCATTTATGGTACGCAACGTGAAATACGTCTTGGCTTTAAAATAAAATATTAATATTTCCCGAGAATACGGATAAAAGAAATAATGGAGTTAAAAAAATGAGAAAATTCGCAATTCGATTAACAGTGCTTATGATGAGTTCGCTTGTGTTTTTCGGAATGTATAGATTAGATGAACCCGTTAAAACAAAAGGGCTTTCTAAAATTACATCGAATGACTTGAGAGATCATATTGATAT
>CAIYTF010000035.1 GCA_903929035.1 uncultured Ignavibacteriales bacterium | reverse complement strand
TTTTTGCTGCTGTACCGCCGTTAAAATCGGTGAATGTATAGTTAATAGTAGTGGATTCAAAGTCAACCGGTAATACCGGTGAATTGCGGACAAACTTAATATCGTCAAAATAATAAGTTTTTTCGCCTGCAATTGCACCTGTAATCCCATAATTAAAGAAAATAGACACCTTATTATAGCTGTATGTAAGGTTTAATGCAGATGTGCCGGCTGCAGGGTTACTAAAATCAAAACTCAGTGTTTCCCATCCATTGGCAATAGTACTCACTGCTTCTGTTTCACAAGATTTAGTACCATCAAGGTAGTCTTCTACTTTTAGCCGAATTTTAATTCCCGCGTTCGGCGACCAAACTCTCACGGTCATTTTCTTTTCTATTTCGGTAAATGGAATTTTGCTGCTGAAACCTGTTTGTTGACTTGAAGCATTCAATGAAGTAATTGTTGTACCTGCCCACGCTTTCGCGGCTGCAGATTTTACCACCTGAGCTACTTTGTTTGATGAGGATGTAGGGAATGTAACAATAGTGGAAGCTTCCGCGCCTTCAAAACCTACAAGCCCGTAATTTACTGTTGACACATCAAATGTTACAGGTAAATTCATTTGTGTTCCTGTCGTTAAACTACCTGCAGTTAAGCTCACATCATCAAAATAGTATGTGTAATTTGCAGAGCCGTCACCGGCTGTACCATCGTCAAATATCAAGACCAAATGCCGGTATTCCCTGCTGATATTAATAGCACTGAAATCAAAGGTTAATTCTTCCCAAGCATTGGCAGCAGTTCCGGCAGCTTCCTGCTGATAATTGAATATTTGTGTTGTATCTTCAACTTTCAATAACAGTTTCGCACCGGCTCTCGGCATAAAGACTTTAACTTTAAAGATTTTGTTCACCGAGAAATCAATTGGCGATGCAAGTGTAATGTAGGCTCCCGCCCAAGTTTTCCCGGTGTCTTTAACCATCTGCCCTACATTCGCGCTTGTATTTATTCCGCTAATACGCGGGTTTGGTATTTTGGAAGCCGCACCTCCGTCAAAGTTGGTGAAGGTATAGCTAATCGTTCCGGATTCAAAATCAATCGGTAATACCGGAGCTGATTGAGCAAGGAGCGAATAAGGTAATGAAAAGAGGATAAGTATGATGAAACTCTCAAAGGAGTGAACTATTTTTTTCATATTAATTTCTATATAATAATAAGTGTAGAGTAACTATTCCGGAATGGAAATTTTTAATAATGGCATCGAAAGCAAAAAGAATATTGATATTCATTTATAATACAGGGGCTAAATTAAGTTCTTGTAAAGAAATAACCTTTACAACTTCTAAATCTAACCATCGCGGTCTTCTCGTGATAAATTGTTAATGTTATTTCTGAACGAGTCCTAAGTCTTGTAAAATAATAGCTTTTTCAGATTAAGAAACAACGGCAAATTAAATTTTCACCGAAAAACTTTGCAGTCTGCAGATTTATGCGCGGGAAAGGTTCTATATTGTTCATACTGTAAACTTAACTTATACATCGATTATTTGCAAATTTTACACCCTGTTTTCATATAAAAAATGTGTAACTGTTTATACCAAACTGTCAACAAGTTGAATAGTATGCCGATACAAAGTAATCAGAGTTATCGGAATAACACGGTTCTATAACGTTTTGTAGCCCTCACCTTATTGTACTTTTCCTCATTTCAACAAACCGCCATCAAGTTAAACTATTCTTGGAATAATAACTCATTATAAATTAATTGGGAAAAAATATTAATGGGGGAATTAAAAAATCCCGATACCGGAGAGGCAATCGGTATCGGGATTTAAGCAATTGTTCTAATTGAACAATTATGAAATTTAATAACTAACTTTGAACTTCGTGGCCTTTAAAGCCATAGTATGCAATATACGCGTAGCATAAAATCGGCAGGAGAAACGCGTGGTGAATTCCTATTTTATCAGCCAAAACTCCTTGAATAAGCGGCAGTATTGCTCCGCCCACAATAGCCATACAAAGAATTCCGCTTCCCTCTTCAGTATGTTTTCCCAATCCTTCAATTGCTAAAGCAAATATTGTCGGGAACATAATTGAATTGAAAAGACCGACTAATAAAATTGACCACATCGCGATTTGACCAAAGGTAAGCATTGTTGTAATCACAAGAATTGCGGCTACTAATGCATTAATTCCAAGAAGAATACCCGGTTTAATATATCGTTGAATCGCTGCGCCAAGAAATCTTCCCACCATAGCACCGCCCCAGTAGTAAGAAACCATCTTTCCGGCATCGGCTTCTTTTAGCCCTGCAATAAAAGGCTGCCCGAGATAATTTACTAAGAAACTTCCAATTGAAACTTCTCCTCCAACATAAACGAAAATTCCAATTGCACCAAGTACGAGATGCTTGTATCCCCACGCGCTTTTATGTTTTTCGTCTGATTTTGTGTCTTTGTTGTTATCTGATACGATTTGTGATGAGTCAATAACCGGCAATTTAATAAGCGCGAATACTGCAGCCACCAATAATAGTACTGCTGCAAGACCCAGATAGGGCATTTGAACAGCGGCAGCTTCAGTAGCTTTATAAGCTTCTAACCCCGCGGTATCTAATTTTGCAAGCTCTTCGGCTGATTTGCTAGCGAGAGACAAGATAAGAAGTGAACCAAATAGCGGGGCTATGGTTGTACCAAGCGAATTGAATGCCTGAGTGAGAGTAAGCCGGCTTGATGCGGTCTCAGATTTCCCGAGAATTGCCACATAAGGATTTGCTGCTACCTGCAAAAGGGTAATACCGGAAGCTAAAACAAAAAGTGCCGCGAGAAATATCCAGTATTCGCGAATGCCGGCGGCAGGGTAAAACAAAAGCGTGCCGATTGCTGCTGTTACTAATCCAACAACTATACCTTTTTGGTAGCCGATTTTGCGTAAGATTTTTCCTGAAGGTACAGACATAAGAAAGTATGCAAGAAAAAACACGAACTGCGTTAACATAACTTGAGTATAACTCAATACGAACACAGATTTCAGATGCGGGATAAGAATATCATTGAGACACGTGAGAAATCCCCACATAAAGAACAACGATGTTAGAACAGTTAAAGCAAAAGTATAATTCTTTGCCTCGCCTGTGGTGCGAATGTTATTTGATGATTGTATCGGACCGGATGCCATTTTTTTTCTCCGAGAATGAATAAGTGGAAAAATTAAGTTTAATTACTATTCCAATTTTTGCGCCTAAAATAATAGTTGATAGATGTCAATTAATATTGATATACGAAATAAAATCATTATTAATATTATGACAACTATTCTCATTTTAATTATGCTAAGAAAATGGGAACAGCAATAGTTTACAAAAATACACAATTTGTATGAATATACTGTGTAAAGATATACAAAATTAAAGAAATTAAAAAATTAGGTAACTGTTTAGGTCAAAAAACAAATATGGTAACTACTCAGCCTGTTCTTGAATTTGTCCCAGTGGGACTAAATTTGAATAACCGTGAGTGACAACTCACGGAAAAGTAAGCCCAAACAAATATCGTCCCCGATGGGG
>CAIYTF010000034.1 GCA_903929035.1 uncultured Ignavibacteriales bacterium | reverse complement strand
ATTGTTTTCGCTAAAATTACGGTCGGCTGTCCTGTATGCTCAACTGCAGCTTTATAGGCAGCATATACTTTCTCAGGATCGTGTCCGCCGCGTTTCATACCGCGCAATTGCTCATCTGTCAGGTGTGATGCCATTTCAGCAAGGTCGGGGTCAACACCAAAAAACTCACTTCGGAAATATGCACCCGATTCAACAGAGAATTTCTGATATTGTCCATCTACAACTTCATTCATACGTTTAACCAATTTGCCATTCGCATCCTGCGCGAGAAGCGGGTCCCACTCGCTTCCCCACAAAACCTTTATCACGTTCCAGCCTGCCCCGCGGAATGCAGCTTCCAATTCCTGAATGATTTTTCCGTTACCGCGCACAGGACCGTCAAGCCTCTGCAAGTTGCAGTTTACCACAAAAATCAGGTTGTCAAGTTTTTCGCGTGATGCCAGATTAATTGCGCCTAATGCTTCGGGTTCATCTGTTTCGCCGTCACCGAGGAAAGCCCAAACTTTGCCGGTTCTTTCTCTTAGCCCGCGGTCTTCAAGATAGCGGTTAAACCGCGCCTGATAGATTGCCATAATGGGACCTAATCCCATAGATACCGTAGGATATTCCCAGAACTCAGGCATCAGCCACGGATGAGGGTAAGACGAAAGTCCGCCGCCGGCTGCAAGTTCTCTTCTGAAATTTTTCAATTGTTCTTGGGTAAGTCTCCCCTCCAAGAACGCGCGGGCATAAACTCCCGGTGAACCGTGTCCCTGGAAAAATATCTGATCTCCTTCGTAGTTGTCATCCTTACCTTGAAAGAAGTGGTTGAATCCAACATCATAAAGTGTCGCGGCAGATGCAAACGAGGAGATGTGACCGCCCACGCCGCTATCGTTTTTATTCGCGCGCACCACCATTGCCATCGCGTTCCATCGGACAATACTTTTAATGTGCCGTTCAAGTTCGCGGTCACCCGGGAATGGAGGCTGTTTCTCTCGCGGTATTGAATTTATATATGGCGTATTCGCGGTGAAAGGCACTTCCACGCCGGCTTTGTGGGCGCGTATCTGTAATTGCTGTAAAATTTCCACAACGCGTTTCGGTCCCCCGTTCTTCAATACATAATCTAATGAATAGAGCCATTCTTCATTCTCTATATCATTACTGCTTTTATTGGCAGGATTGTCACTATTCATAACAGGATTGTCTCCAAATCAATTTAAATATCAGTTCCGGTGCCGGTAACTAAGATAGTATTGTCTCAATATACACCGGATTAGTAATTCATACATATAACCCTGTAAATTAACAAAAAGCATACTGTAAACAAATATTCTGTAATCGTCTAATTTATCCGTTGAATGTTCTTTTCTTCCGAACGCGATAAAAATGAGAATCTGTTGGACTCGTTCAGAAATAACGTAACTGTTTAGGTAAAAAAACGAGTATTTTTTGTTTCCCGTTAGGGAATAAATGTTTGTAGAAAAAACATACCACCCGTAGCCGTGATTTCCCGTAGGGAATATATGTTTCGTTCGTTACCTGTCCCTAAAACCACATATATTCTCCCGTGAAACGGGACAGGCTCTAACGGGAAAAAATAGACTCGTAGTTTTGCCTTTTTTTCTACAAACATTTTTCTCCTAACGGAGAATACTAAGACTACCTAAACAGTTACAATTAGTCTATCTAAACACATTTTATTGAAATTCTATCGACCACAAGGGGTTTATTTAACACTACCTTGGTCGATAGAAGTCATTGTAAATAAATATGTTACCTTTTTTACGGGTAAAAATCTATAAATTCTATCGACAAAAAGGGGTTTATTTAACAGGTTTGGTGTTGATAGAATATAGTGTCCACCTGTTCACCCCTTCGGACAAAAGCACTCCTTGACGCTTCATTTTTTTTATAATTCTGTTAATTTTACGGGGATTAATTTCGGGACCAATTCTTTCGTGAATTTCACCTAACCCGCTATTGGGGTATTCCGAAATATCCTTGAAAATCAATTCTTCTAAGCGATGGTCTTCAATGGTTACAAGATCGGTTTTTGATTTAAAATCCATTTTACGCAAAAATTCAGGATTAACATAATATTGAGTACCGCGAGTTTTTCCCTTTGTCAATACCAACTTAACATCTAATAATCTGCCCAGCCAATAGCGGGTGCCGCTTTCATTGTTTTGATTTAGTATTTTTGTTAATTCAAGAGTACCTATCGTATGATTCTGAGCGATAAGACCGAGTGTGATAATTTCCTTTTGCCGAAGCTGAAACTCACGAGAGGCTTTATCCATCAGCTTAACAATTTCGGGACTAACAATTTGTTTACTGACACTAACGGTCACGCGGTCATTACTATCTTCAATGGTTGGTGTGGATTTGCCATTTCCCAGTAACTGTGAATATATCAAATCATAGCCGCTGCCTTCTTTTTCCATCAAACCTAAATCATAGAAAACTTTGGATAGTTGTTCATTTCGACGCACCGATTGATGAAGAATGTTAGCGGGTGTTACTCCATAAGGCAATCTGCCCGGACTGTGTACTTCAAATCTGTCGCGAAATATATTAATAAAAATATCGCCGCGCGTGGTATAGGTTCTGTGAACAAGCGCGTTGGCAACCAACTCCCTGACCACTTCGATTGGGTACATCGGGATATTTTTCCTAAAAATACCATCCGATATCTCAAGACTTTCAGACCAATCGGGAACATCATCAAGAACTTTCTCCAGCAATTCCTTGGGATTGTTGGAATAATCGTCAAGAACAAGTTTCCAGACTTTTTGTTCTTGCGCGTCGTACCTGATAATTTGGATCGCGGGGGCATAGAGCATTGTCGCCCTATCTTCCCGTTTACCTATCCAAAGAATACCAAGATTTGTCAAGAACTCATCTTTAGTGAAAAGGTAATATTCCAGTAATTCGGATTCTGATTTTTCTTTAATAAAAGAGCTGACACGGTCGGAATTGCGAATATCTGTTAAAAATTGCTTTTTTTTCAAAGGGTCGGCATTATCAATAGATAATTTGCGAGCTGTCTGTATTTCCCAAACGAAGGCATTCTTGTCCGCGGCCAACCGTGCCATTTCATCCGGTGGTACAGGACGGCATTGATCGGATACTCTCACATAGTAACGTCCATCGGTGGTTGAGGCTATTGTTTGCGTATTTCTGAAAATTTCAATGCTTATATACTCCCCCGTATTTTCCGCCACATCAATGGTAACGGCAATCTGCACATTAATAATCCGTCTCGAAATATTTTTTTGAATTGTTTCCGGCAGTTGCCTGTCGGTGATTCTTTGTCCTGATGGTGGTGAATCAGCATCATCTTCAATACCAAGATAGATTAACCCGCCGGCGGCATTAGCCATAGCCACACAATCTTTAGCCAATTCAGACCAATCGGTATTCTTGGCTTTAATAAAGCGAAGAGATTTTTTCTCGATATTACCTGTTTCCAACAATTCATACATATAACCCTGTAAATTAACAAAAAGCATACTGTAAACAAATATTCTGTAATTGTCTAATTTATCCGTGGAATGTTCTTTTCTTCCGAACGCGATAAAAATGAGAATCTGTTGGACTCGTTCAGAAATAACATTAACACTTTCTCACGCGAAGACCGCGATAGTGCTTGGTAAAGATAAAGAAATAGCTTATATTTTATTATTAGCTCGTTATAAACATCAATATAGAGACTGGGAAATTATTATGCAACAAGACAACTTATCGATTCGACAAAAAGCAGAAGAATTGCTGAGAAATAAAAAATCAAGCTTGGACCTTTCCGAGATCGACAAGCTGAAACTCGTTCACGAACTGGAAGTACACCAGATCGAGTTGGAACTGCAGAATGAAGAGCTGCTGCTGGCAAAAGAGAGAGCAGAAATCGCTGCCAAAAAAGCCGAGGCTGCCGTCAAAAAATATACCGATCTATACGATTTCGCGCCATCCGGTTATTTCACTCTTTCCAAAGAAAGCAATATTCTCGGGTTAAACATCCGCGGGTCTCAGATGCTTGGCAAAGAACGCTCGCGTTTAATAAACCGCCATTTTGACTTTTTTGTCACAGTGCAGACGAGACAGGTTTTCTATTCTTTTCTCAATGAAGTCTTTTCCGGCAAAGCCAATGAAGTCCGTGAAGTCTGCCTATCTGCGGAAGACTTTCCGAAGTATGCTCGCCTTACCGGCATACTTGACGAAAATATGGAGCAATGCCACGTGACAGCGATTGATATCACCGAGCAAATACAAACACAGAAAGCTCTCGCCGCGTTAGCCTTACGCGACAAAACAATACTTCAAACAGCAAGTGACGGCATTCATATCCTTGACGAGAACGGGAATGTCTTAGAAGCTAATGATTCCTTTTGTAAATTATTGGGATATACCCGCGAAGAGGTTATGAAAATGAACGTGGCGGACTGGGATGCTAAATTATCCAAGGAAGATTTGATTATTAAGATAGGCGAAGTAATCGCAAATCCGGCGGTTTTCACGACAAAACACCGTACTCGGGGGGGGGGGGTACGGGACGTAGAAATTAATGCCGTAGGCATCGTTATTGAAGGTAACAAGTACCTTTACGCTTCAGCACGCGATGTAACCGAGCGTGAGCTAAAAGAAGAAGCACTGCGGCAAAGCAATCAAAAACTTGAAGCAATTTTATCCGCCTCGCCCGATGGGATCGGCATTATGTCTTTGGACGGGAAGATTCAGTTTATGTCGGATAAATTATTGAAAATGTACGGGTATCCGGTCGAACAGAAAGATGAAGTCATTGGCAAATCAGTTTTAGAATTCATCGATCCTTCCTATTTCGATATGGGGATTGAGAGTATTAATAAACTCATTACCGGTGAGACACCGAATAATCTTAGGCAATATACAGCAATAAAAAAAGATAACGGAAGGTTCCAAGTTGAAGTAAATTCCGTGGTTTTGTTGGATTCAAGCGGAAATCAGAACAGCATACTTGTAGTTCAACGCGACATCACCGAACGAGTAAAGGCGGAAAATTTATTGCACCAAATCCGTCAAAATTTCGAATCATTCTTTAACACGATAGATGAATTCCTTTTTGTTCTTGACGAACAAGGCAATATTATTCATTTTAATTCCACCGTTATAGACCGTCTCGGCTATACACGAGCGGAACTTATAGGGAGTTCGGTTTTAATGGTTCATCCGCCCGAACGCAGGGATGAAGCTGGCAGAATAGTCGGAGAGATGCTGAGCGGCACCACGGAATTTTGCCCTGTTCCGATTATTACTAAGGCAGGTGTTTGCATTCCGGTTGAAACAAGAGTAACCACCGGACTTTGGGACGGAAAGCCGGCTATTTTCGGAGTAACGAAGGACATTTCCAAAATCGCTTTATCAGAGGAAAAATTCTCCAAGGTCTTTTATCTCAATCCTTCTGCCTGCGGATTAAGTGATGTAGTTACAGGTAAATACGTTGAAGTGAATGAAGCATTTTGTTCATTGCTTGGATATAAGAAAGATGAAGTGATAGGCAAAACAGCTGAAGAATTGGGTATTCTAACACTTGAAGCTAAACAAGCCATATTTAAGAATGCCGATAAACACGGGAAAATAACCAATATTGAAACCGATTTAATAGCGAAAGACGGCAAAATCAAGAATGTGCTGATATCGGCAGAGTATCTAAATATCCAGGATAAAACATTACGATATACCGTTGTTAATGACATCACCGAGCGCAAGCGGATGGAAGACGAAATAATTAGAACTAATTTGGAGCTCCAAAAGGCCAATTCCGAGAAAGACAAATTCTTTTCAATCATTGCTCACGATTTGAGAAGTCCGTTCCAAGGCTTGCTGGGATTAAGCGAAATAATGGCATCCGATGACCAAAAATGGACTTTAGACGAATTTTCTCAATTCAGCAAAGCTTTGCACGTATCTATTGTAAATCTTTATAAGTTGTTGGAAAATCTATTGGAATGGGCTATGTTTCAAAAAGGAGCGATGGATTTTATCCCTGTCGAATTTGGTTTATCCGAAATGTTTATTGCAAGTATAGATTCAATAAATGAAAAAGCACGTCAAAAGAGAATAACTATTTGCCGAGAAATAAATGATATCGATAAAATATTTGCCGATGAGAAAATGATTAGTACCGTTATTAGAAATCTTTTGACAAATGCTGTAAAATTCACTGAAAAAGGCGGGAAAGTTACAGTCAGGGCAAACGAAACGCGAGACGGAATGATTGAAATATCGGTAACAGATACGGGTGTCGGCATTCCCGATGATGTGATAGATAAGTTATTCATAGTAGGCGAAAAAGTAGGCACAACCGGAACAGACGATGAACCAAGCACAGGTTTGGGACTAATTCTATGCAAGGAATTTGTTGAAAAGCATAACGGCAAAATTTGGGTTGAAAGCAAAGAAGGTGTCGGGAGTACGTTCTTTTTCACAATTCCAAAAGTTCTCTGAATTGTTCAGCAGCAATCAAAATACAGGATAGTTTGTACCTGCATAGGTTATTTATTGACAAGCCCTAAAATGGCAATAAGCTATTTATCCGCGGGTTTATAAAGACTAAACCATTCTCTAATCCACAAATATGGCTATTTTTGTGGATTATAATTCCACAAAAATAGCCATATTTGTGGATTATTATTGTTATGTTTACATAATAAATCTATAAATAATATGATAAAACGAGAATTCAACCTCAACGATTGGGTAAAACCCGGGAAGGTTTTAGTCATCTATGGCGCGCGAAGAACCGGCAAAACAACGCTGCTTAAAGATTATCTTGCAAACTGCAAGTTGAAGTATAAATTGGATTCCGGCGATAATATTCGCGTTGCCGAAATATTAAGCGGCAGGGATTTTGAGCAGATAATCCGGTACGCGGAAGGGTATGACCTGATAGCGATTGATGAAGCACAACAAATAAAAAATATAGGGATGGGATTGAAAATATTAGTCGATAATGTCCCTAATATTCAAATAATTGCCACAGGATCATCATCATTTGATATTCAGCAGAAAATCGGAGAGCCGCTTACAGGACGGAAAAGAGAAATTACATTGTTTCCGTTTTCACAAAAAGAATTGCTGGCGAAATTCAACAAATTTGAATTAAAGGAGAAGCTGAGCGATTTCTTAGTATTCGGTTCCTATCCCGATGTTGCAATGGCTGAAACACGAAGTGAAAAAATTGAAATCCTTACTGAAATTGTAAGCTCGTATTTGTTAAAAGATATCCTCTCGATGGATAGTATTCGCGCCCCAAGGCAATTATCGAATATATTAAAACTATTGGCGTTTCAAGTCGGGAGTGAAGTTTCGCTTAACGAATTGGCAACTCAAGTTTCTTTAGATGTTAAAACCATCCAAAAATATCTCGATTTATTAGAGAAATCCTTTATTATTAAACGCCTGACCTCTTTCAGCCGGAATCCGCGAAAAGAAGTTACAACAAAATCAAAATACTATTTTCTCGATAACGGTATTCGCAACGGAGTAATAATTTCATTAAATGAAATTAAAGACAGAAACGATATTGGACAGCTATTCGAAAATTTCCTTATGGTTGAAAGATTAAAACGAAACTCAAACAGCAGAAAATTTGGCAGTTCTTATTTCTGGAGAACGGTTGACAAAAAAGAAATAGATTTAATTGAAGAAAGAGACGGGCAAATAAGAGGATACGAGTTTAAGTATTCACCAAACAAAAAGCATACAATTCCCAAAGCATGGACAGAAGCATATCCGGAAAGTCCGGTTGAAATAATTACATCTGAAAACTATATGAATTTTTTGGTAGGGACGTGATGTTTATAGCCGTGCAAAAAAATGAAAATGTTAAAATATGCGGTACGGATATTATGTCCCAACGGGACAAATTCAAGAACAGGCTGAGTAGTTACCAGAATTTCACGCGTTAAATTTCTTTATAAAACGTATCGCGGAAAATTCCGCGTGAACCAAAATTTTCTTTAAATCTGCCCAATCCCCAGTTTGGCTCCATATTCACGGTAAAAATGCCAAAATCCAGGAATTTATAGCCTTCATTCCTATACTGGTTCATTATGCGATAGAACAGTAAATTTACCGCGCGGTAGTGCTGGTAATCTTCATCGTGGCTTATATAGAACGCGAGTACAACATTGTTGTTGACACTGAAATTACATACACCGGCAATGAGAATATCATCTTTGAATGCGCCAAACAGCCGTATTTTTGTCGGGAATAATAGTTTTAATTTGAGAAGCTCATCAAGCGTATGCGTAGGATTGACACCGTGCCGCATTTTAAGGTTTTTCTTAAGGATTTCATAATATTCCGCGAAGCGGTCAGTCTCTACAATTTCAACTCCCAGCGCGATTGATTTTTTAACAGCGGTGCGTGCTTCCTGCCTATAAGTAGATAGTAACTTTTCTTCCGGAACATCGAGCTGCACAACGCTTGAAATCTCGCGTTTCATATAACCAAACCCATTCCTGAAAAACGCGAAATCAAGATAATTTGAATACTTAGATTGATAAATTATAGGCGGGATGGTAATTTCTACCGCGTTGCATTTTAACAACTTTGCATATTTCTCCATAAGCTCAACACATTCAAAAGCATCTTTGATCGTGAAATCAAGCGGATAAACTATTCCGCCATAAGAAGCACCGCCGCGCGAGGAAAGGACTTGCCTGTCATTCCTGTTAATAATAACCGCGGGGAAGAGCGCGAATGTTTTCCCGCTCTTTGTAATTACTGCCGAAGCATCGCGAAATTTTTCCTTTGGATGATAGGAAAGAAATCGGCGTTTGTGAAACATCGTGCCGTTATCGGCTGCATCAACAATATTGTCCCACTCTTTATCCTCTAATCCCGATTTTTCATAGGGAATGAACTCAAACATAAATTATCCGGTTTTTGAATTAAATTAACCTTAAAAGTATGGAAGTTTTTCCGGAATGAAAAAGATACGCGTATATTTTTTTACAAACCTCAATTTCCTAACCGAGAACGAATTTATATGCATCGCGTTGCTTTTTCTTTTCTGATTATCTTGTTGACAGTTTGGTATCAAGATTACAATGAATTTTCATAGGAAGTAAAATAATCTTATTGAAAATTCTACGCGGTATGGTTTTTATTTTCCTTGATAATCCCATATATTACCGGTAAAGTTTGGATTATTATTCCCAATATTATCAAGAATATTATGGTACAGCGTGTTTTTAGCTTAATTGAGCTGATAAAAAAAGAAAAAGTATTAATCATTTATGGTCCCAGACGTGTTGGAAAGACTACCCTCTTGAAAGAGTATCTGAAAACAACAGAGCTAAAATATAAATGGGAAACGGGTGATGATATTGTCACGCAAAGCATTCTTGGTTCGCGAAACTTGAAAGAGATACTTGCTCATTACGAGGGGTACGATCTGATCGCGATTGATGAGGCACAATACGTTCCCAATATTGGAATGGGATTAAAACTTCTTGTCGATAATAAACCAGGAGTTTCAATAGTCGTCACAGGCTCCTCTTCATTTAATATTGAACAGCAAACGGGTGAGCCATTAACAGGGAGGAAAAGAACGATCACGCTTTTCCCGTTCGCGCAGCAGGAGCTTCTCCCGCTTATGAACCGAAGTGAGCTGAATGAACAGTTAGAGTCTCTGCTTGTATTTGGTGCTTATCCGGAAATTTACCTCGCGAAAACCAAACGCGAAAAAATCGAAGGACTTACCGAATTAGTCAATTCGTATTTACTCAAAGATGTTTTCGCGCTTTCATCTGTTCGCGGTGCAAAGCACTTTATCGACCTGCTGAAACTGCTCGCGTTTCAGATTGGTAATGAAGTCTCGCTTAACGAACTCGGAACTCAGCTTGGGATAGATGTCAAGACCGTAAAAAAATATCTCGACATCTTGGAACGCTCATTCGTGATTAAACAACTAACGCCTTACAGCAAAAACCTTCGCACTGAAATAACCGCGAAAGGCAAATATTACTTTATTGATAACGGTATAAGAAACGGCATCATTTCCCAATTCAACGGATTGAAAGATAGAAACGACATAGGGCAGCTGTTTGAAAACTTTATTATGATGGAGCGAATGAAATACATTTCCAATAACGGACTTTATCGAAACTCATATTTTTGGCGGACATACAAAGGGCAGGAAATAGATTTAATAGAAGAATATGACGGAAGCCTTAATCCTTATGAGTTCAAGTGGAACGAGAAAGCGAAATTATCAAATATTTCCGCGTGGCTTGAGAACTACAAGAGCGTGCCGGTTCAACTTGTGAATAGGCGGAATTATTTGGAGTTCCTGTTGTGAGCGCGAGCAGTTGTTTTGTCAAGAACTATTCTTGAAATTTTGATATTTCGTAACTGTTTAGGTCAAAAAAAACGTGTATATTTTGTCTCCCGTTAGAGCCTGTCCCGTTTCGCGGGAGAATTTATGTTTGTAGAAACCGCCCAAAACCAGGACCGCGATTTCCCCTACGGGAATATATGTTTCGATATTGACACACAAAACAACATAGATTTCCTAACGGAAAAACGGTATGTGTGTTTTATTTATTTTCTACAAACCTCAATCTCCTATCGGAGAATTGTTAGAGTACCTAAACAGTTACGGTAAATCTTTATAAGCTGATTGAAAATCTATTGGAATGGGCTATGTTCCAGAAAGGTGCGATCAACTTTATACCCGTGGAATGTGGAATTAAGTTTATCAGATATATTTTCAGATCACGTAGGTTCGATAGAAGAAAGAGCGCGGCAAAAAGGTATTACCGTATTCTACGAAAGTACGGCTGTCAAGAAAATATACGCGGATGAAAACATTATTAATACCGTTCTTAGAAATCTCTTGGCTAATGCATTAAAATTCACGGCTCGGGGCGGGGAAGTTACTCTTAGAGCAAAAGAAAGAGAAGACGGAATGACTGAAATATCAGTAATCGATACAGGTGTCGGAATTCACAAAGATGTGATTGATAAGTTATTCATTTTAGGCGAAAAAGTGGGTACAACCGGAACAGAGGACGAACCCAGCACAGGTTTGGGATTAATTCTATGCAAGGAATTTGTTGAAAAGCACGGCGGCAAAATTTGGGCAGAAAGCCAAGAAAATGTCGGGAGTACATTTTATTTTACGATACCGAAAGTTGGCTGAATTGTTGAGCAGTAACCAAAATACAGGATAATCTAAACAGAAAAAAAATTGGCTAAAAAGCTAAATATTTTCGTATATTATTCGATAATAAAAAAATAAGTTATATAAATATTAACCAATCGCGCGAAGAATGACAAAAACAAAAGTTCTTATTGTCGAAGATGAAATTATAGCTGTTACTTTCTTAAAAAGGATTCTACGTGAATTTAATTATGATATCGCGGGGCATTGCATTTCCGGCGAGCAGGCAGTTGCTTTTTTAGAAATTAATACTGTTGATATAGTGCTGATGGATATAGTTTTAGAAGGCACTATGGATGGTATTGATGCCGCTAATGTTATCCTTCAGCGGTTTAATACTCCTGTTCTATATCTAACCTCTTATAGTGATGAGCAGCGAATTGATCGGGCAGTCTTTACTGAACCATTCAGTTATATTCTGAAACCGATTAACGAACGTGAACTCCACGCTAATATCAGGATGACCGTATATAGGCACGACCTGAAAAATAAACTCCATACTTATATTGAGACTATTGAAAATAACCAGGTAACATTGCTAAACCAAACACGTCAACTAACAGAACTAAACGAGCAGTTACAAAATTCAGAGAAACAATTGCGCGAACTAAATGAAAATAAAAACAAGTTATTTTCCATCATCGCGCACGATCTTCGCAACCCGTTCAATGCCTTGCTCGGGCTTTCTGATTTTCTCGCGGATGAAGTAGAGTCGCTGGATACCAAACAAATTAAACGGATATCCGCCAATCTAAATTCCTCGCTAAAAAATATATTCAATCTTTTGGATAACCTTTTATACTGGGCACGTATTCAAACAGGACGAGTTTCTGTCCACCCTCAGCCTATAAACGTGAGAACTGTTTTAGAATCGGTCACAGGACTTCTTTCGCCGGCATTTATTGCTAAAGATTTGGGGCTTTCCTTAGATATAACATCCGAAGCAAAACTGTGGGTGGATACTAATATGTTTGTTTCCGCGCTGCAAAACCTTTTAACAAATGCTCTTAAATTCACCAAAAGAAATGGCAATATTACTGTCCGCTATCATATAGATGGCGCAAACGGTAAAATCTCGGTAAGTGATTCGGGGGTTGGTATTCCTGCAGCAAAGCTATCCTCTCTATTCGATATAGGAGAAAAGACATCTTCGCTGGGTACCGAATCCGAAACAGGCTCGGGGCTTGGGCTTGTTCTTATTAAAGAATTTGTTGAAAAAAATAATGGTACTATCAGTCTTAGCTCGATAGAGGGTGAAGGGTCAATATTCACGCTCACGCTGCCATTATTTAAAGAATAATCCTCTTAAACATTTTCTTCTCGCGGTAAAGTTATTCTGCACTGAAAAAACTACAAATTAATTTTTGATGTTTCTTTATGAGTGGAGAGAACAAAGTTGGTTTGAGTGGAAAGAACACCGGGCCAAGATTGAATTTCTGAAAGCAGTTTTTCAAGTGCTTCAGTATTTTTTACTACTGCCTTGAGCAGGTGTGATCCATCGCCAAGAATAGAATGGCATTCCAGCACGCTCTGGTTCTTCCGCGCGTGGTCAATAAGACCTTTATAGTGCTTGGAAGATTCACTGATTACAGTTACAAAAGCCATAATATCATAGCCGAATAAAGTTTTATTAATTCGGGCGAAATAGCCTTCAATCACACCGCGCTCTTCCAACTTGTTTAACCGCTCGCTAACTGAAGGAATTGACAGACCAACGTGTTCCGCGAGTTGATTGCGTTTCATTCTCCCGTTTAATTGGAGAATATTCAGGATTTTAATATCTAAGTCGTCCAATATTCAATCACCTTATTTGTTAATTTAATAAATACAATTTACCTAAATATATAAGATTTATATGAAATCTGAAAATATATTTTTAGGCATCTGCTCAAACAGATAATAGTGGTTAGTGATTGGTGGTTAGTGAAAAGTGGTTATTCGTAATAGAACACTTTCTCACGCGAAGACGCTAAGATCGCAAAGCTAATAGTTAGAAGTTGTAAAGGTTAGTTCGTTACAAGCACTTAATATTAAACCGCGATTATTTTCCGGCTTCCAATCTAAGCCGTGTTTCGCTTTCATTATGGAGCCTGTCAAGTGATGAAATGAAATATACATAGTCGGAATATCCTGCATATTCTGAATAGGAGTGACGGGCTGCCGGAATAATAGCGCGTATAGCGCGCGCATCTTCAAAATCAAACTTTTCACTTGCCTCAAATTTATATAGAATGTATGCAGTTGCCGTATCACCATCACTCGCCGGAGAAGAAGGTTCCCAAGTCAACTCCACTTGTCTATTATCAATCGTTGCGGTTCCAATGGTTGGGGATAGCGGCGGAATATTGTCAAGCCACGGGCATTGAGGCTGCACTGCCGGATATATATATAATTTAAATTCTAAAGTATCACAAAAGTTTTTCCAATTTCGAGTTATTGTTTTCGCGCTGAAAAATACAGAACCCGGATTTTTGGTCAAAATTGAACGCGTCAAATGAATTTGATCCTGCAATTCGGACTCGCTGCCGGAAAATTTTTCACTCAAGAAATTGCTTGCAAAGTGTCCTGCAAAAATATTCCTGTTAGTATCCAATGCACTCCACCATCGCAGTAGTTTAGTGAAACTTGATTTCTTGGATGCTATTTCCCAATAGATTTGCGGGATTAAATAGTCAACCGATTTTCTTTTTAACCAAGTAAGCGGGTCACAGTAAAGGATGTCATAAGATTCAAACCCGTTAGTGTTGGCGTATTTGTTTCTAACTATGCCGAAAGGACTGATGCCAAATTGAACATACTTCTTGCGGGATTTAATTACTTTATTTGCATCGGCGATGAGCGTGTTGATATTATCGCGCCGCCAGTCATCAATGGATTTAAACTGACCTTTATATAAAGCAAAAGAGCCTGCATCTTCTTTAGTGATTTTCGTATATGGATAGAAATAATCATCAAAATGAATTCCATCGATATCGTAATTCGATACAATATCATCAACAACGGAAAGAATATATTTTCGAACGAGAGGGTTCCCGGGGTCAAGCATTTTTAATTCTTTAAATTCAAGTATCCATTCGGGATGGGCTACAGAAATATGGCGCGGTGAAATTTCGTATTCTCCGGATGTTTTTACCGCGCGAAAAGGGTTAAGCCAAGCGTGGAGTTCCATCCCGTGCTTATGCGCTTCAGTTACTGCAAGCTGCAGCGGATCAAAAAATGGCACAGGCGCGCTTCCTTGTTTGCCTGTTAACCAATAGGACCAAGGCTCTATTGATGATTGATACAGCGCATCACACTCATCGCGCACTTGAAAATAAACACAATTAATTCCGGCACGTTTGAGCTTTTCGAAAATATCTATTAGCTCTGCCGTTTTATGTTCACTTGATGAAAAAGGTGATTCAGGGTAATCTATATTTGCAATGGTGGCAATCCAGGCACCGCGAAGTTCTCTCTTTGGAGAGGTTTGGGCGGTTAGGGATATTGCCGGATAAGAGAAAGTGAGAAGCATAAAAAACAACACGTTTGCAGCTGCTAACTTGCCGCGAACATATATAAATATCATTCTTATCTTCTTTGTCAAAGTAATATTCTTACTGTTGCTATTACAGCGGATACAAATTAATCTTTATGAATTTTATTAAGCTGCTTTAGCGTGAAGTCTTTTAACAGCAAAACTTCCGAGATAAATGCAGTTGTCACCTCGTTATAGTCTTCAATTGCAGAAAGAAAATCCTCCATATCGAGCATAGTTTCCTCCAAAAGTTCATCATCAATTTCCAAGTATTTCTGAAGCGAATGATCGGCAATGCTTGCAATAATGATTATTCCCACGAAAGGATTAGTTTTTATTACGCCTTTAAGAACATTGACACCTTTAGGGGTTGCGCCGTGTTTAATAAAGTGAATAAATGTTTTGCAAAGCCGCCATAGATAGTTTTCATCATCGGGAAACATTTTGATTAATTTTACGGCATCATCTATAGCAGAAGATCCAAGAAGGTTAATAAGATATTCCATTCTAATACCGATAAAATCTTCGCTGTCCAGTTCAAGCAGTTCTGCCGCGAGTTGATTGCCTTTTTCGGCATTGCCCGCTTCCCAATTAGCTACTGCCAGCCCTGCCAAGGCACGCAAAAAAGGGCGGTAAGAAGTCATATAGTAAAATTTCCCGCGAAATTCTTTGAAAGCTGTGGCCGGAATATCCATACGCCCGGCATCAACACCCTTGGTATAGTATTTTAGCGCGTCTTTGAGCGAGGTCGCGTGTTCTTCGGCAAGTATCACGTAAGCATCCGGACTATTGGGATAGAAAGAAATTGCTTTCCTCGCGAGATTAATCTTTTCTTTAGGCTCGGATGCACCGAAAGCATCATAGAGAATCTCTTGTGCTGTTTCGCGGTTTGTTCTTTTATGGTTCGAGATAAAATCATCCCAGTGTTCCTGATGAGCAAATACTTCTTCAAGGAAATCATTTAATTCCGTCTCGGTTTTAAAGTTTTTGTCTGCAATAATATAGTCGAGTTGAAAAAATTGCTTTTCAAAAGTACGCGGGTCAACACTCGCGTCAAGGTGGTCGAATGTTTCTTCCATATTCAAATAGTCCTAAAAATGAATCATATAAATTACTAAATGTAAAGATATAAAAATATATGGAAATTAACTCATTGCGATTAAAGCGTGCAGGACATTTTTCTAAACATTCAGAATTAGGCTGATAAAATACTTCTATAACGGTAATTAAAGATAAATATTTCATAAATCAACAATAGAGTGAGACATTTACGTCAAATATACCGTTATAAAGGTAAATGCAGGTAAAATATTTATTATATTCGCGTAATTAAATTATTAAAAGGAATTTTACCCTTATGGCAGTAGGTATTACTCAAATCTCACAACCGGAAGAATTGGCCCGGATAATTCTTCTACAAAGAAAGAAGAGCGGATTGAGCCGCGATCAACTTGCTTTGTTATCGGGCATTGGTCGTACTGCAATATTTGATATAGAACACGGAAAGAAAACCTATCAAGCAGATACACTTTTTAAGATATTAAGAGTACTTAGTCTCAAACTTCATATTGAAGGAGTTATATCGGGAGAATCGAAATGATACGTGCCAAAGTCTATAATTTTGGTGTGTACTGTGGATATTTAGATGAAATTACTCGAGGGAAAGAGTATAAGTATATATATTCTGATTCGTATAATGGTAAACCGATTTCTCTAACTATGCCAATTGAAAAAAAAGAATACGTCTTCAGTGAGTTTCCGCCGTTCTTTGATGGACTTCTTCCGGAAGGATTTACTCTTGATGCGCTATGCAGACGACTTAAAGTAGATAAAGATGATTCGTTCCGGCAGTTATTGATTGTTGGGAAAGATGTGGTAGGTTCAGTAACCGTGGAAGCTACTGATGAATAGATGCCCGATTTCTTATGAAGAAGTATCGGAAGGTCTGTATTCCCTGAATGGATTGCGAAAACTAAATTATAGATTAACTGCATTGCACCCTCTTGATTTTACAAAAGATGAACTATTAGAGGAGGCTGCCGCGCGAAGTGGAAAAGTTTCATTGGAGGGCGTTCAGCCAAAATTAAGCACTATACTATCCGTGCGTGATTCTACTTTTTCAATAACTGACAGGAACGGAAAGTATATATTAAAACCGCAACAAACACAATATTCTGAACTCCCGGAAAATGAGGACTTGACTATGCGTCTTGCCCATATAGCAAGGATCGAGGTTCCGCTCCACGGACTCATCTATGACAAGACCGGAGCACTTCACTATTTTATCAAAAGGTTTGACCGTGTTCAACGAAATAGAAAATATCCGGTTGAAGACTTTGCACAGTTGAGCGGGAAAAACAGGAATACCAAATATGATGCAAGTATGGAAAAAGTTGCAGGAATCATCGAAAAATATTGCACTTTTCCTGCAATTGAAAAGGTAAAGTTATTCAAACTAACTCTATTCAATTTTCTAACGGGGAATGAAGATATGCATTTGAAAAACTATTCACTTATTACAAGAGATGAAATCACAGCCCTTTCACCGGCGTATGATTTGCTTAACACTTGTATTGTCATAAAAAATGCAGAGGAAGAAATAGCACTCCCGTTGAGAGGAAAGAAACGCAAACTAACACGAAAAGATTTGGTAGATTATTTTGGACGGGAACGATTAGGATTAAATGATGGCACAATAGCATTAGTGCTGAAAGAATTGAAGTTGGCTATACCTATATGGGAAAAAGAAATAGGTATTTCATTTATGACTGATGTATTAAAGAAAAAATATCTGACACTTGTTCAAAGTCGCGTTAAAATAATGGCTCTATGACATTTTGTATGGGTGATTATAATCTCTATAATATACATAATCCCTTGATCCTAAAATTAACAAGGTGCATCATTAAGGACTCGTTCAGAAATAACATTAACATTTTCTCACGCGAAGACGCGAAGGTTATCGCTTGATAGCTCATAATTTTTGTGCTTGTACCTGCATCCCGCGAAAAAATCAGTTGTTATTTATCAGTATT
>CAIYTF010000033.1 GCA_903929035.1 uncultured Ignavibacteriales bacterium | reverse complement strand
TAATGGAGCTAGCTGGCTGCCAATCACTGACACTAATAATATAGGAATATATACGTGGACAGTTCCATCAACACTTTCACATCAATGTAAAGTTCGTATAAGTGATCCAGATAACAGCTTCTCTAACGATATGTCTGATTCCGCATTCACAATCTCAAGTGTGCTAAGTGACGTGCCAAAGTTGAAAATAACTTCACCGAATGGTGGTGAAATATTGAATGGAACATCGCAATATATTATAGAGTGGAAGTCAAGCGGCCAAATACAAAATGTTAAACTTGAATATTCTATCAACAGGGGCAAGGATTGGGATACTATTAAGGATTCTGTTTTGGATATTGGGCAATATATTTGGACTTCAATACCGGATACATCATCAAAAGTGTGCAAAGTGCGCGTGACGGATATTGATTCAGCATTCACAAATATTTTTTATGAAAGCGATAGTACCTTTACAATTAATAAGGCTAAATCTATAAAAGTAGAGCAACCAAACGGTAGCAGTGATGCTACTAATTTAACTGCCGGTGTACCCTATGAAATAAAATGGACATCAAAAGGTGATATTCAGAGTGTAAATATTGAGTACCGTATTAGCAATGTGAGTCTTTGGACACCCATTGCATCAAACGTGCTAAACAGCGACACCGGCCGCTACTTTTGGAGTCCATCGCAGGTATCGGACGAGTGTAAGATTCGTATTTCAGATGTGGCTAGTACTACTTATGATGAATCTGATGATATTTTTAAAGTGTTGCCGGGACCTTCAATAAAAGTGCTTGGACCAAGCGGCAGTGTTTCTTTGGCAAGCGGAACAAGATATGATATCAAATGGCAGAGTGTTAATATTGAATCAGTTAAGATAGAACTATCCACAAATGGAGGAGCTACTTGGCCGATTACAGTTGCTCCTTCTTTGCCTAGCACCGGAGTTTCTACTTGGCTGGTTCCGAATATCAATTCTAAGTTATGTCTATTACGAATCAGCAATCTTGCAACAAGCGGTTTACCCTCTAGTATTTCCGATTCTGCATTTACAATATTTACAAAAGTACCGGTAGGAATTATAAGTATTCTCAAGCCAAATGGAGGTGAAAGTTTCCTCCCGGGAACAACAGAAAATATTACGTGGACTTCGCAGAACATCGCGAAAGTAACTATTGAATATTCATCAGACAACGGTGCCAGCTGGAATAACATAGTTTCAGACACTGCCAGCATCGGAACATATCCATGGAGGAATATTCCATCAATAAATTCTAATCAATGTAGAATTAGAATAAAGGATTCTTTGAATAGCGTGATGGACATATCAGATTCAAATTTCTCGATACTTAACAAATCATTGAATGTGAAATTCCCTAATTTGTCGGCACATTTTATACCATTTGGCCAGGACACTGTTTATACTTGGAGTTCGGTTGGCGTACAAAGAGTGAGACTCGATATTTCTTATAATAATGGGCAAAATTGGGACACGATTCGAACCAATATACTGTCAACAGGTGCATATAGAGTACCTTATTCATTTTATGCAGGTATATCTTCATTAGCACGTTTGAAAGTTACGGATGTAACAGATGCGACACTTTATGATATAAGTGATCAACCGTATAATATTGGATTTAAACCTTCGGCTAAAATTGGCGGCATCAGCAGTTCACCAGGTGGGGTTATGAGTGTTAATTGGAGCGGTGTTGCAGGAAAGAGATTAGCTTTGCAATATTCCGCGGATGGCGCAGAATGGATTGATATTGAAGAAATATCGGCAACAGATAAAAAGCTGCAGCGGACAACGGCATTTAAGCCTCCCGCGGGATCTAAAACCCTTCGGTTGAGGATTTATGACAAAGCAGAAAAATCTGCTATTGATGTGCTGAATGTCAAGTAAAGAATAGCAAAAAATGATTAAACAAAAAGGACGAGCAGAAATGCTTGTCCTTTTTTGTTTTATATCCGGCAGCAAGTAAAAATTTATTATTTATCTCATCAGTACTTCAACGTTTTTCGCGAAGGCAAGTAGAAATTCAATTGATTTCTCGGGTTTTTCGAATGCTTTTTTGAGTGTAAGTTTTACAGAGTGGCTGCTTTGCTGGATGGCAATCTGAGCGCGGTAATTTTCCATTATATAAGCAGCGAGTGCAGGAAACTTTTGTTCGTAATAATTACCGGCTTCATCACCCTTTGGGAGAGTAATAATAACCTGATGACGCTGAATGACGATTCTCTGGAATAGGGCAAGCGATGCATAGTATTTTAGCTCGGCACTGATGAATAACCGCTCAACTAAGTCGGGTATTTGACCAAACCTATCAAGCATTTCTTCTCTGATTTCTGCAAGTTCTTCAATAGTATTAATTGCATAGAGGGCAGTGTAGTAGCTCAGCCGGTCGATTTGCTCAGGGATATATGCATTCGGGATGCCAATCTCAAAATGACTTTCGATAGAGGTATTTGATTTCTTCCGCGCTGCAGGCAAATCTTTGAAAACATCCTTAAATTCTTCATACCTTAGCTCTTCGACAGATTCATTTATCAATTTAATATATAAATCAAATCCTATTTCATCTATGAATCCTGTTTGTTCAGTGCCGAGTAAATTTCCTGCACCGCGAATCTCCAAATCGCGCATAGAAAGATTAAAGCCCGAACCGATATCAGAAAATTCTTCAATTGCCTGCAGGCGGCGGACAGTATTTTTATTTAGTGAATCCAATGAAGGAACTAATAAATAAGCATAAGCCTGCTTATCCGAACGCCCGACTCTGCCGCGCAATTGATGCAGTTCCGAAAGCCCGAATCTGTCTGCGCGATTGATAATAATTGTGTTAACATTCGGAATATCTAACCCGCTTTCGATAATTTTTGTCGCGAGCAGGATATCAAACTCGCGGTGCAGAAACTTGTGAAACACATCTTCTAATTGTGCCGGTTTCATCTGCCCGTGAGCGATACCGATTTTAACATCAGGTGCCAGGCGATTTAGGTATGCCGCAAATTTGGTTATAGTTTGGACACGGTCGTGAACAATATATAACTGCCCGCCCCGTTTAATTTCCGCGTCTATCCAAACACGTATTTTTGCTGTCTCAAAAGACTCGACACGCGTATAAATAGGCTGACGATTTGGTGGAGGTGTTGCAAGAATTGAAAGATCGCGTGCGCCAAGCAAAGAAAGGTTAAGCGTACGCGGGATAGGCGTTGCAGTAAGCGTTAAGATATCAACATTTGTTTTGAAGGAACGGAGTTTTTCTTTTGATTTCACTCCAAACCGGTGTTCCTCATCAATAATGAGCAAGCCCAGATTTTTGAATTGAACATCTGCTGAAAGCAGGCGGTGAGTGCCGATAACGATATCAACTATCCCCGCAACTATTTCTTTGACAATTTCCTTTTGCTCCGCTTTACTTTGGAATCGCGAGAGTGCTTTTATACAAACAGGAAACTGTGATAGCCGATCGTGGAAGGTGTTAAAATGCTGTTCAACGAGTATTGTTGTCGGAGCAAGGACTGCCACTTGTACACCGTCCTGTGCAGCCTTAAATGCTGCGCGGACTGCAATCTCGGTTTTTCCGAATCCAACGTCACCGCATACTAAACGGTCCATCGGGTGCAGTGCCATCATATCTGTTTTGACCTCGTCAATAACTTTCGATTGATCGGGAGTATCTTCATACATAAATGAGGCTTCAAGCTCCTGCTGCCATACACCGTCCTGACTAAATGAAAATCCTTTGCTCATCTTACGCCGCGCGTAAAGCTCGATTAGCTCGCGTGCGGCTTCCTTAATTTTTTTCTTTGCCTTGGCTTTCTTGTTAACCCATTCGGATGATCCAAGAGTTGCAAGGGTTGGTGATAAGCCATCCTTTGCAGAAAATTTCTTTACTAAATGCAGGTAATTGATATTAAGAAAAACGATCGCGCCAAGGTTATAGATTATCTTCATCGATTCCTGCTTGGTTTCGCCAATCATTATTTCTTCAAGTCCTGCAAACTTGCCGATACCGAAATCCTCGTGAACGACAAAGTCGCCGGGACGAATAGCATCGAGTTTCCGGCTTTTGCTTGTTTTCTTTGCAAGTTTTTGGGGAAGTTTTGTTCGATAGGGTTTATTAAATATCTGGTAATCGGTAAATACGGCGATTTTATCCTGCCGATTGATAAATCCTTCGCGAATAGGAAGAGACATAAGTTTAAGTTTTCCGCTGTCCATATAATCGGACATTCCGGTTTCCTTGTCGTTGAGAAGGTCGGAATAACGGGTAAGCTGCAGTTCATTTTCAACCGCGATATAAACTGTATTCCCTTTTGTTATCTGATCTGTTATCACGGAAAATAAAATCTTATAATTAGCAGCCACGGGAGGCGCGGGACTTAGCTTTAACTCTATAATATTTTGGGCACTAGTAAACATTCCTTCGATCAGCCACCAAGTATTTGGCTGGTCAAGAAAATTGGCAGTAAAGAAATCATAACAGGAATTTGATGGCTGCTCAACTTCGGGGGCAGGAGTAAATTCTTCAGGATCAGGCGGAATGTCGTAATCTTCATCTGCCGTTTTTGCTTTCTTATGTAAAGGTATAACCGGTTTAAATTGATATTCTCCGGTTGAAATCTGCCGCATAGCTGCCTCATTCAAAAGAAAGAGAGGTGACTCAAAATATTCAAGAATATTAGTGTTCGCGTAGTCAGCAGATTCAGCAGTCTCAATTTTGGATGCGATTGTCGCTTTAGGAATCGATTCGATGGAGCGTTGAGTTTCAGCATCAAAATAGCGGATAGACTCGATGAAATCTCCGTCAAACTCAACCCGCGCGGGATGTTTTTCACTATAAGACCAAAAGTCAATTATTGCTCCGCGCTGAGAGTAATCGCCGGGTTCTTCAACGAATCGTTGTTTCTGATAGAATAATAATTTGAAATAATCTATGACTTCATCATAAGAAGTGGAGGTTCCGCTTTCAAGCGTGGTAAGGCTCGATGTTATCTCTTTTAGCGGTGGTACCGGTGTCAATAGCAGCTGATAGGTTGCTGCCAAAACAAATTTAGTTTTCTTGCTAAGGTTTGATAATGTTTCCTGGAGGGACTGCATAGAATAGCCGGTAAGAGTTACAATCTCGTGACCCATTCCAATAAGGTGCAGCTCAACAGCGGTTTCCTGAACTTCTTTTTCACCCGGCAGCAGTATTATTAATTGATTATGCCTTTCTGCAAGCATTGAAATAATAAGTGATTTTGTTGACCCGGGCAAAGCAGAAATTACGCTGCAATTATTTTCATATACGAAGTCTTGTATTTGGGCGTAAGGCGCGGGAAGAAGTTTTTTTATGTTGATCATTTATTGGGTTGTATAACCAAGGTATATATTTAAAATAGAAAAATTGTCAGAATCACAGATTAACCGGATAAAAGGATTACACGGATTTTAGAAGCTATCCGGAAAAATCAGGTTCATTTCCTAAATCTGTGAAATCGGTGCAATCTGCTTAATCTGTGATTCTGACAATTCCAATGCAATCCGTGATTAATTAATGCTTGGCAGCAGCGAATAATGCTCCGCGTAAAAAAGCATTTGTTTCATAAAATCATCAGGATAGGATACTTTTACATCGATTATTTTCCCGTTTTCATAAACGGGGGTTAGCAATGGATTGATAAATCCTTTATACGGCGCGATGTCTAATTTTTCAAACCTTTTCAATACTTCCGCGTGGAGAGTTTTATCAACTTTAACCGCGTAGTTTTCAACAAGTTTTTGTGCCGCTTTAAAATCACCTTCGGAAGTGATACGTTGAGTCTCGCTCAATAGTTCACCAAAAATAGAACGCAGTTTTACATAGTCGTTTATTACAAAGTAGGTCTTGCCTTCGCGGACAACACGTTCAATCACGTTTTCTTTCTTGCCGTGTTCGTATGCCCACGCTGCAATTAACTGCCTGTTGCGCATATGTGCTTCTTCAACATTATCGCCAAGTTTAACGCGCTGTAATTGTGTCAAAAGCCCATTGCGAATATATTTATTGTATTCTGCTTTGCCGACAGCGGTCGTGGGCATAACGCCTATATCAACCAGTTTTTGATCAACTATATAGTATAATGCCACGAGGTCGGCGCGTGCTTCTTCGATTGTGGAAGCATAATTTTTCAGAGACTCGCGCGGTGTTCCGATGCCCTGATTAATTTGTCCTGACGCGTGCCCGATTACCTCGTGCATATCGGTGTGCAGGTCATCAGAAAGATTTCCGTATAGCTTCGACAATTTAACTTCTTCCGGACTTGAGCAAAATTCTTCCAGCATCGCGCTTGATGAAGCAAGGTTATAGGCGTGGACGATATTGCCAAGATTTACTGACTTGCTGCCGTGCTCTTTCCGAATCCAGTTTGCATTCGGGAGATTCACGCCAATGGGCGTTGCAGGAGATGATGCACCTGATTCAACTACAACAGTGATAACCTTCGCGGAAATTCCTTTTACATTTTTTTTCTTATGCTCGGTTTGAATAGGGGAGTTATCCTCGAACCACTGCGCGTTATTGCTGATTGCCTCAATGCGTTTTGTGGCATTAGAATCCCTGAAAGAAATAATTGATTCATAAGTTGCTTTATAGCTAAGCGGGTCATCATAAGTTTCTATAAATCCGTTTATCGCGTCAACTGTTGATCGCGTGTCTTTCACCCATTCTATTGAATAATCATCGAACGTTTTAAGGTCGCCTGTTTTATAATACTCAATCAGTTTTGTAAATGCTTTTCTCTGCTGATCGTTTTCGCAAACAGGAAGTGCTTTTTCTAACCAATATACTACTTTTTCAATAGCGGAAGAATACATCCCGCCTACTTTCCAAACCTGTTCTTCAATCTTTCCGTCTTTTTTAACGAGTTTTGAATTAAGTCCAAAAGAAATATCATTCGGATTGTTTTTATCAAGTTTGCCTTTATAATAGTCTTCAACCTCTTTTTGAGTAACACCTTCATAGAAATTATTCGCGGATGATTGGACCAAATCTACACCTGCAGCCTGATTTGTTTTCACCGGAGCAATGGTTGGGTCGTAAATGATTTTTGTAATAAAAGAAATGAACGCGTCCTTTGTTTGTCCGGTTTGTAACGGCAATTTGTTTTCCGGAACAGCAGTTAGTAACGAGGCAAAATATGCTTTGTCACAGGTCGGGAAAAACTTTGCCGTTGAATAGTGATGATGAATTCCGTTAGAGAACCAAACGCGTTTTGCATATTCAATAAATTTCGCGAAATCAGCAGATGAATGGTCACCAACATTGCCTGCAATGACAGCTTCAATAGCTCTACGGATGGTTAGATTGTACTTATAGTTCTGATCATAGAATATGTCTCGACCGCTGAGAGCGGCTTCATAGAGATAATAAAGTAATTCTTTTTGTTTCGTACTCAGGTTATCGAATCCTTCAACGCGGTAACGCAATACTGCTATATCGGCAAATTTTTCAGTCTGAACTTTAAAGTCATTTTTATTCTGCATTGACTGACTAAATCCTTGATTAGTGGTTATAAGAATCAAACAAATACCGGCGAGATAAAATTTCAATTTACTCATATACTGCTCTTCTTTTAATAAATTTGTCCATTGTATAAAAAATGATATCATAGGTACCGTGGTCTTTGCATCTTCGCGTTAGAAATGCTCTATTTAAAGATACAGTTTTTGTATTCAAACTACCGGAAGCCAAACTGAAAAAACCGAGCCGACATTTACTTCACTTTCCAAAGTAATCCTTCCGCCGCTTAGTTCAACAATTTTTTTAACAAGAGTAAGTCCTAATCCCGTTCCCTGGAAAGAACGTGAATATCCTTCACTCTGCTGTCTGAAAGGTTCAAATATCATTTGTTTATCACTCTCTTCGATGCCAATGCCTGTGTCTTTTATAGAAATCAATACCATAGATAGATTGTCTTCCAAAGAACGTATTTCAATGCTTACATTAATTGAGCCTTCATCTGTAAATTTAATCGCGTTATCAATAAGATGAGTAAATACAACTTCAATAAGTTCTTTCGAAGCACGAATATGAATTTCATTTTCCGGAGCAAAAACAGAAAGCTCAAGTCCCTTGCTTCGAGAATTTCCGGCAAATTTTGCTGCTAAGCTTTTTACGGTTTCGCATACAGCAACAGTAGAAAGTATATCTGAGCTATTTCCCGCCTCAAGTTGTGATACGTATAAAAGGGAATTAAGTGTCTGCAACAGCCTTTGTCCTGAATGCTCGATCTCCCATATAAGCAGCAAATGCGATTCATCTGTTATCTCTTCGAGCAAAATTTGGGTGAATCCTAAGATTCCAATAAGTGGAGTGCGTAGTTCGTGACTCATATTCGCCATTATAGAGGTTTTAATTCTATCAGATTCTTCAGCTTTCTCTTTAGCTAAAATTATGTGCCGTTGAGCTTCTCTTTTTATGGTAATATCTTCCTGCACTGCAACAAAATTGGTTATTTCCCCTTTGGCATTGTAAATTGGTGAGACTAAAGTGCTAACCCAAAAAATTTCCCCGTTTTTCTTTTTATTTGTATGCTCTCCTTGCCAGATAATTCCTGATCTTATATCCTTCCAAAAATTCAGGTATTCTTCTCTATGTCTGTCTCCGGATTTTAAAATCCTCATATTACCGCCTATTACATCTGAATAACTAAATCCGGTGATTTCAGAGAAACGGGGATTCACATATTCGATAATACCATTTATATCGCACAAAGATATCATAACAGGGCTTTGCTGCACCGCCCAATAAAACTTTTGCAAATCAGCTTCAGCAACAATTCTTCGTTCGATTTCAGACATCAAAGATTTGTTGGTAGTTACTAATTCCTCGGTTCTTTCTTTTACCCGCAATTCAAGTCCTTCTTTAATAAACCGTAATTCCATCTCCATTTTTTTTCGTTCGGTAATATCGAAAAAACTCTCGATGTAGTATTGCCGATCTTCAAGTGTTATCAGAGCTGTCGCGCATATTATAGGAATGATGATACCATTGTTTTTTTTCAACGATGCTTCTCTATGAGGAATGATTTCGCCTATTTTCCTATCGATCGGTAAAGAAAAAAATTCGCTTCTTTTTTGGCCAATCAATTTATCTTTAGATAACCCTATAACTTGCGCCGCCAAAGTGTTAGCGCTGGTGATAGTATCATTTGTTTTATCGATAATAATTATTCCCATCTGCACCGAGTCGAGAATGTATTTGATTTCACTCGTGCTCTTGGCTATATTCCTTGTCTTAAGAGCGATAATTTGTTCCCTGTTTTCATTCATAAAGTCAATATCAAGCTGCAATTTATACGAGTATAAATTAACTGCGAACTGGCAGGAAAACACAGTTAGAATATCAATAAACTTTTGCGCGAGAGGATGAGTAATGCGAAAAGTAATTAATATCAGGCCTATTATTCCCGTATGGGCAGCAAGCGGTAAAATTACTATTTTTTCATTTTCTTCAACAGATTCTATCGTAACAACTTCGCTTCCGCTGAGAACTGGTGTAAGACTTCCTTGCAAGCGCATTTTATCAAATTTCTTGATTTCACTATCTTCGGATTCCAGCGGGATAGCAAGCTTAAATATGAATTCAAGACTATCTTTGTCAAAAAGGAATAGCGAAACGCAGCTGCAGTCTTTCGCTGAACTATACGTTTCTAAGCCATCAACCATAATTTGGAAATAAGATTTAGAAGATAAATCGGATAAATTATATTTAAGAATCTTGCTTAAAAATTCATCCTCCATACTCATCTGCACTTGAACTGAATTTCGATTTTGGTCTTGAAAACTATTCATATAGCATTATTCGAGTTGTGTGTTGAAACTCCTCTTCGAGTTTTTTTCTATTTCTGACAAAAAATCCCGGTGGTAACAAAATCTTTTTCCAAATTGTCTGTTCGGGACGAGGAATATTCTCATTTCCCGCGTTACCAAGACACAGCATTTTAGCAACCATATTGCCAAGATAAACTGAAGGGGTGAGAGTATCACTATCACTTTGGGCAATCCCGATATGGTGATAAGAAATTGCATTCTCAAGAGAAGGTGGTAATTTCCATTTCTGTGCTAACAATTGCCCTGCTTTTGTATGGGTTGCACCAAAAACATTTTGCTCAGCCTCAAGAAGGTTAAGATTTTGCGATTCCATCACTTCAAATACGCGTTCAAAATCCTTTTTTGCAAATTGAAAAAACAACAGTTTGCCTATATCGTGTAAAATTCCTGCAAGGAAAAAATTTTCAAGAGTTTTAACTCCTATACCGGCACCAATAAGGCGTGTAGTAATACCTGTGGCAATTGAATGTTCCCAAAATTCAACAGGTTTGAACTTAGTAAATGTGGAAGATTTTGAAAAAGAGTTCATAACCGAAAGTGCGAAAACAATATTTCGAATTTCATTAAACCCAAGATAAAAAACAGCTTGTGAAATTGTTTCGATTCTTCCGCGAAATCCAAAAATGGGCGAATTTGCTACTTTGAGTACTTTTATTGAGGAAACTTGATCAGTTGAAACTATTTGTGCAAGTTTATCCGCGGATGTTTTCGGATTTCCCATTGCTTCAGTGATCGCTGAATATATAGTAGGCAAAGTGGGAAGAGTATCTATAGCATTAATAAGATAATTCAGAAAATCCATACTTATTCCCTAAATACCAGCGGCTTTTTCAATAGTACTTTGGATAGCCATATCAAACAAATCACGCTCCTGCATATTTTGAGGATACCATCCTAATCTTATTTCAAGCTGTTGCTCCTGAACTGTCTTGGCATTGGAAGAAATGTTATTATCCTTTTTTTGAACCGGTTCAGCGATAGCAATAGAGGTAACACCCCACGTAATTAAAAATTGTTGATGCTTGGGGGTTAGTACAGTGTCAGCACGCAAAAGCACCTGTCCGTGTTTATTCTTTACGTGGGCTACCAATATCATTCCTTCTTCAATTTGATCAGGGCTAATTATCATTGACATATATAATAAAACTTCATTCTATTTTAACAAACTGATTTATATAAAAACCTCAAATTGACAAATTATTTATTACATTTGATACAAGTTAAATATTTGCAGATTTATTTCCAAGATTAATTCTATACAACTCCTCTATTTTGCAATTCCTTCAAATGCAGATTCACTATTTCTATGGAATGACACCGCGGTAAATAATACTAAAGTTAGCTGTTTGCTGAAAATACCATAAAACAGGCTATTTTACTCGTTCAACATAGTCGCCTGTTCGGGTATCAATCTTCAGCATATCACCTTGATTAACAAATAATGGAACCATTACAGTCGCACCTGTTTCTAAAGTGGCAGCTTTCAGAGTGTTAGAAACTGTGTCGCCTTTTAAACCCGGTTCTGTCATAGTCACCGCGAGATTAATAAATAGGGGAATTTCCACTGCAATTATTTTAGCTCCGTCAAACAGCAAATCAATATTGGTATTTTCTTTCAAGAATTTTTGACCGTCACCAATTGTATCGGCAGTAACATTGAATTGGTCATAAGTTTCATTGTCCATCAGTACAAATTCGGCGTTTTCTCTGTACAAATATTGGCAGGTTTTTCTTTCAACGCGTACCTGATCAATTGCTTCGCCTGCACGAAAACGATGCTCGACTACTCTTCCTGTCTTCAAATTTTTCAATTTGGCTCGAACAAAGGCGCGCCAATTTCCTGGATTAACGTGTTGAAATTCAGATATTGACCATAAATCATTATTCCAGCGCATCACCATACCCGGACGAAAATCAGTAGTACTCGCCATAAGTAATAAAAACTCCTAAAGAATTGTAAAGCGTAAATTTACAAACATTTTTGAATATACGGAAAGGCAAAATAGTAAAAGGTTCAGCCTTTTTCAGCTAAATTGAGCCATATCCCTATCAAAAACAATCCTTTTGGATGTTTATGTGCTGAAAAAATAGAATTAGTTTATTAAATATTAATCTTGACTTTTTAGTATAGATTATTTATGTTTCAATAGTGAATAAATTAAAGTTTGAAATTTCAGCAAGGAAATGGAAATAATGAGTTCTACCGAGATGCAAGAGTTAGAACAGTTTACCGACCAGGAATATAAATACGGTTTTGTAACGGATGTTGAATCTGATACTATTGCCAAAGGGCTGAATGAAGATGTCATTCGTGTTATTTCCCGGAAGAAAGATGAACCGGAGTGGATGCTTGAATGGCGTCTAAAGGCCTATCGTCATTGGTTGACAATGACGGAACCCAAATGGTCCAATGTAAGTTATCCCAAAATTGATTTCAGGGATATTATTTATTACTCGGCTCCAAAGTCAGTAAAAAAATTGCAAAGTATGGATGAAGTTGATCCGGAACTGCTTAAAACATTTACAAAGTTAGGTATTCCCCTCGAAGAGCAAAAAATATTTGCCGGTGTCGCAGTTGATGCCGTGTTTGACAGTGTGTCTGTTGCAACCACTTTCAAAGCTAAACTGAAAGAAGACGGAATAATATTTTGTCCGATTTCGGAAGCATTGCACGAATATCCTGATTTAGTGAAAAAATATATCGGGATGATTGTTCCATCTACCGATAATTTTTACGCGGCACTGAATTCTGCTGTTTTTACAGATGGTTCATTTGTTTATATACCCAAGGGTGTACGCTGTCCGATGGAGCTTTCAACTTATTTTAGAATAAATGAAGCAAAAACAGGGCAGTTTGAAAGAACACTTATTATCGCGGATGAAGGCAGTTATGTAAGTTATCTGGAAGGCTGCACTGCCCCGATGCGCGATGAAAATCAATTGCACGCCGCTGTGGTAGAGCTTATCGCGCTTGATAACGCGCAGATTAAATACTCTACTATACAGAACTGGTATGCAGGCGACAAAGAGGGCAGAGGCGGTATATATAATTTTGTCACGAAACGCGGATTCTGTAAAGGCGTCAATTCAAAAATTTCGTGGACACAGGTTGAAACCGGCTCCGCGATCACGTGGAAATATCCGAGTTGTGTTTTGCAGGGAGATAATTCAATAGGTGAATTTTATTCGGTTGCAGTTACAAACCATAAACAGCAGGCTGATACAGGAACCAAGATGATTCACATTGGCAAAAACACGCGCAGCACTATTGTATCGAAAGGAATATCAGCGGGGAAAAGTAATAACACTTACCGCGGGTTAGTAAAAGTTGGAAAGAACGCTAAGAATGCCCGTAATTATTCTCAATGCGATTCGCTATTAATAGGTGATACCTGCGGTGCGCATACATTCCCGTATCTTGAAGTAAGCAATCCTTCCGCTAAAGTTGAACACGAAGCTACTACATCTAAAATTGGTGAAGATCAGATATTCTATCTTAATCAACGCGGGCTTTCAAATGAGGATGCTGTAAGTATGATAGTGAATGGTTATTGTAAGGAAGTATTTAAAGAATTACCGATGGAGTTCGCGGTTGAAGCGCAAAAACTCCTTGGTGTTAGTCTTGAAGGAAGTGTCGGATAAAGCCATTGGAATTATGAATGTTGAATTTGAAATTATGAATTTGGAGAACTTTAAGTAAGATGTTATTAGAAATAAAAAATTTACACGTCCGCGTTGAAGAACGGGAAATTCTCAAGGGTATTAATTTATCAATTAGAGTCGGTGAAGTTCACGCGATTATGGGACCTAACGGAAGCGGAAAAAGCACTCTTGCCTCTGTTTTAGCTGGAAGAGATGGTTATATTGTAACTAAAGGTGAAGTGTTTTTCAACGGTAAAAATTTGCTGGAGTTATCACCTGAAGATCGTGCCCGCGAGGGTGTCTTTCTTGCATTTCAGTATCCTGTTGAGATTCCGGGAGTATCAAATACCAACCTCTTAAAAACAGCTCTCAACGAAATTCGTAAATATAGAGGTGAAGAACAATTAGATACTCTTGAATTTTTGAAGATGGTAAAAGAGCGAATGACTTATGTTGAAATGCCCCAAAATTTGTTGAGCCGTTCAGTTAATGAAGGTTTCTCCGGCGGCGAAAAAAAACGTAACGAAATTTTTCAAATGGCTGTACTTGAACCGAAACTCGGCATATTAGATGAAACGGATTCAGGTTTGGATATAGATGCTTTACGCGTTGTTGCAGGCGGAGTGAATCGCCTGCGTAATAAGGAAAATTCTTTTATTGTAGTTACCCACTATCAAAGATTGCTTAATTACATAGTTCCTGACTTTGTTCACGTTCTTTCGGACGGAAGAATAATCAAATCGGGTGATAAAGATTTAGCCTTTGAACTTGAAGAAAAAGGTTATGACTGGGTTACAGAAAATGAATCTGAATTCGCGGCGAGATAACTGGAAGAACTAAATGGAAAAATTTCAAGAAGTAAAGACTTGGTATATCAACCGGTTCGAATCATTTGAACGCGGTTTAAATGGTGAAAGCAAAAAGCCGATTCATAAATTCAGAAAACAGGCTGCAGGAAAAATTCCGGAACTCAGTTTTCCAACCATCCGCGATGAGGAATGGCGTTATACAGATGTTTCACCGGTTTTAGTCCATAAGTTTGATTTGTACTCTATAAGCAGTACGAGTGACATTATAAAAAAGCAGATAGAGCCGTTTTTGTTTAATAATTCCGAATATATCACGCTCGTGTTTGTAAATGGAATCTTCAATGCCGGTCTTTCAAACATTCCTGCTGTTACAGAAAATGTTTTGGTGATGAGTTTGAAAGAAGCCTTTGAAAAACATCAATCCATTGTCGAGAATTATATTGGAAAAAATACTGCTGCCGACAGCGGAATATTTTCAGAAATGAATTCTGCATTTCTATCTGATGGAGCATTTATATTGATTCGGAAGAATACAGTGGTGGAACAGCCGATCCATATACTTTATCTTAGCAGCACTGAATCCGAAATTATTATTCAACCGAGAAATCTCATTATTCTTGAGGATAACACGCGGGCAAGTATTATTGAAAATTACGAAACGATATTACACTCGCTATATTTTACGAATGCGGTCACGGAAGTAACTCTTGGTAAAAACGCGAATCTCAATCACGTGCGAATTCAGAATGAAAGTACAAAAGCCTTTCATATTTCTCTTTCCGAAACAGCTATTGACAGCTCAAGTGTTTATACTTATTACAATCTTGACTTTGGCGGTAAATTAGCGCGGAATAATTTCAATGCTAAATTTGTTGGGCAGGATGCTGAATGCAATTTGAATGGTCTATATTTATTAAATGACGGACAAACTATTGACAATCACACTATGATTGATCATAAACATCCGCGTTGCCGCAGTAATGAGCTATATAAAGGAGTGTTGTCCGGTAAATCGAGAGCAGTCTTTAACGGCAAAGTGATGGTCCGCAAAGATTCTCAAAAAACAAATGCCTTTCAATCAAATAAAAACATTTTGCTTTCCAATAATGCGATTGTTGACACAAAGCCACAATTGGAAATATTTGCCGATGACGTTAAGTGCAGCCACGGGGCAACTATTGGACAGCTTGATGAAGAAGCCCTGTTTTATTTACGTTCACGCGGCTTTAGTCTTGAACAGGCAAGGCGAACATTAGTTTCTGCTTTTGCAGAGAATGTTGTTGAAAACATAAGCCATAAAGCAGTGCTTGACTATCTTGAGCAAATTATTCAAGAAAAATTAAGGAATGAAAATCCTTTGTCTGAAAGTACGGTGTTAGAGTGATACCCTTAAATTCTAATTTTGAAAGCAAACCCGTTGGACTTGATGTTGAAAAAATCAGAAAAGATTTTCCGATACTCGATACACAAGTGTCCGGGAGACAATTGGTATATCTTGATAACGCGGCGACAACTCACAAGCCTGTTGCTGTTATCGAGCGGATGAAGAAATACTACGAAAGTGAAAATTCGAATATCCATCGGGGCGTGCATTTTCTGAGTCAGTTGGCAACAAAAGAATATGAATCTGCACGTGAAAAAATACGTGGTTTTATTAATGCCGGTTCTACAAGAGAAGTGATTATTACCCGCGGAGCAACCGACTCCATCAATTTAGTCGCGCAATCGTTCGGGCGAAAATTTATCGGTGCCGGTGATGAGATAATCATTTCCGAGATGGAACATCACGCAAATATTGTTCCTTGGCAGATGCTTTGTGAATCAACGGGAGCTGTGCTGCGGTATATCCCTATTAATGATAATGGTGAACTAATTCTTGAAAAATTTGATGTATTGCTAAATTCACGAACAAAATTAGTTTCTGTTACGCGATGCTCAAATGCGCTTGGCACGATAAACCCTGTTGAATATATTATTGAAAAATCTCATCAACAGGGAACGCCTGTTTTAATAGACGGCTCGCAATCGATTCAGCACGGTACGATTGATGTTCAAAAATTGGATGCGGATTTCTTTGTTTTTTCCGGTCATAAACTTTATGGACCTACAGGGACAGGAGTCCTATACGGCAAAGAAAAATATTTACGCGAAATGCCGCCGTATCAAGGCGGGGGAGATATGATATTAAATGTCTCGATGGAAAAAACAACGTACAACGACCTTCCTTATAAATTTGAAGCGGGCACTCCCAATATCGCGGGGGTGATTGGTCTTGGCGCGGCGATAGATTATATAAATTCTATCGGAATGGACTTGATTTCCGCTCACGAGAAAGAATTAACACGGTATGCGCTAACGGGGCTATCCAGTATTTGGCAAGTAATACTTATAGGCGAACCTAAAAACAGAGCCCCGGTATTTTCTTTTATCTTGGAGGGGATTCACCCGCACGACATTGGAACCATTTTAGATTTTGAAGGAATCGCGATACGCGCAGGGCACCATTGCGCGCAGCCTGTTATGGAGAGATATTGTATTCCGGCAACTGCCCGCGCATCTTTCGCGGTGTACAACACGTTCGAAGAAATTGACAAACTTGTTTTAGGCATAAGAAGGGTATTGGAGGTATTCTCTTGATGAATCCCGAAATCAGAGAGTTATATCAGCAGATAATTCTTGATCATAATAAAAATCCTAAAAATTTTGGAAAGATAGACCCTTACAATCATCACGCCGAAGGCTTTAATCCCTTATGCGGTGATCATTTGCATTTGTATTTACATACAGAGGGTGACAGGATTGTAAATATTTCCTTTGAAGGCGGGGGATGTGCCATTTCTAAATCATCGGCTTCTATGATGACCGCGTTTGTAAAAGGAAAAACAGTACAGGAGGCAGAAACTCTTTTTAATCGCTTTCACGAAATGGTGACAGGCACAGGCAAATCTGATGAAGATTACAGTGACTTAGATAAACTTGCCGTATTACAGGGAGTACGGGAGTTTCCTGTCCGAGTGAAATGCGCATCCCTTTCGTGGCATACGTTGGTTGCTGCTCTTAAACAACCCGAGACAGTGATTTCTACAGAGTAAATAATATGGCGGAAGAAAGTAAAGTAAGCAGTGAAAATCAAGAGCAAGTGATGCAGGAAATTCAAAACTTGCAGGAATTGACAATCAACAAATTAAAGACTTGTTATGACCCTGAAATCCCTGTCGATATTTGGGAATTGGGCTTAATATATGAACTAAAATTTGATCTTGAAAAAAACCTTATAATAATGATGACGCTCACTTCTCCGATGTGTCCTGTCGCGGTAACATTGCCAATCGAGGTTGAAAGCAAAGTTAGAACTATTCCGGGGATTGGAACAGTGAAAGTGGAGCTGACTTGGAGTCCGCCTTGGAGTAAAGAAATGATGAGTGAAGTTGCTCAGGTTGAGTTAGGATTCTTTTAAATAATTGTTAATTATCAATGGTTAATTGTTAATGGTAAAGAAAATTACAAATGCTAAATTTTAGATATGACAATGGTCGCGGCGGAAAGATATGATGGACTATGAAGTTTAGCACGCAGGAAGAATACGGTTTACGGATTCTTTTACGAATAGCTCATAACACAGATTGTGCAGGTTTAACAATCCCTGAGATTAGTATTGTTGAAAGGCTGACTCAAGCTAATGTAGGAAAGATGCTGCGAATATTGCGTATGGGTGGTTTTGTAGAAAGCGAACGCGGTGCAAGCGGGGGCTACAAACTTGCAAAATCACCTTCTGATATTATTGTTTCTGATGTGCTTGATGCTCTTGGCGGAAAATTGTTCAAATCATCATTCTGCAGTGATTTTTCGGGTGAGGAAACCATTTGCACTCACACGATAGATTGTTCTGTCCGTTCGCTTTGGAGAGCTGTACAAAGCGCGGTTGATAATGTTCTTACGCGAATTACGCTAAAAGATTTAATGCACCCTGAACAAAAAGTTGATTCTTTTGTTAATATTATTTTGGAAGAGTCGAATTAGCGAAACTTCTCTTGTTGATAACAAGTTAAATATTATAGATTAGGGTTCGTTCAGAAATATCATTAACACTTTTTCACGCGAAGACGCAAAGACCGCAAAGGGTTATTTATTGACGAGCACTTATGCTAAAGCAGAAAGTCAAATATTCTTTTTCAAAAACTTTGCGTTCCTCTTTAATCCTTTCAGTTTTGCCCGCTTGATTGGACTTTCTGCAAATTGCTCCTTGAATGACTTTTCTGTCATCGCCTCAACTTCACTCAAAGCTATCGCGATCTTTCCATCTGCCGGAAAAAATTCATTCTCTCCTGTCTCAAAAGAAAATTTCTTGTTCCAAGGGCAAACATCCTGACATATATCACAGCCAAAAATCCACCCGTTAAATTTTCCGGACAATAATTCGGGTATATCACTCATATTTTCAATTGTCTGATATGAAATACATTTGCGGGCATCTAAGACATACGGGGAAGGGAATGCGCTGGTAGGGCAGGCATCCAAGCAAGCGGTGCAAGTCCCGCAATGATCTGCAACAACATTGCTTTGATCAAATTCATAATTTGTAATTATCGCGGCAATAAAGAACCAACTGCCTTTTGCAGGATTTATTACATTAGTATGTTTTCCCATCCATCCTAATCCTGAGCGAACTGCCCAAACTTTATCCATAACAGGACCGGTATCCACGTAACTCATCCCGATAAATTTGGCATCGATTGTTTTCAGTTCTTTAATAAGTTCACCTAATTTATTCCACAGAACAAGATGATAATCTTTTCCCCAGGCATATCGCGATATTTTTCCTTCACGCTCGTTGTCAACGTGATTCAAAGGAACATAATAGTTTATTCCGAGTGAGACTACCGAGCGGGCTTCGTGATATACTAATTTAACATTTGCACGCTTATCAATATTCCGATTCATATATTCCATCTCTGCCCCGTACCCGTTATTCAGCCATTTTCGATAAAAGGCTGTTTCTTTTTGCAATAATTCCGCCGATGTGAAACCAACTAATGTAAATCCTAACCGTAACGCGATTTGCTCAACAATGGCATTTGATATTTTCACGATTGAAAACTAATATCGGTCATCCCCAAAAAAACTATAACAAATCCGGACTTCGGTTCATCTATATTTTCAAGGAAGCCGATCATACTGTTCCGCCACCAGATAGCCATCTTCAGTGGATTCAATTTTTATACAGCAATTTTCAGGGTCGTGTTCCAAAAACAAAAACCAATCTTCTTCCGCTGCTTTCTTCCATAATAATTTTCGTTCCTGCAGTGTGATGAGAGGCTGCAAATCGTATCCGGGTATGTATTGCAAAGGCAGGTGTCCTGCTGTCGGGAGAATATCTGCACAATAAAGCAGGTTTGTCGAACTGTCGTGCAGATGAAATAATTGTTGTCCGCGAGTATGCCCATTCACACGCACGATAGAAATTTCTTCATCAAGTTTTTCCACATTTCCTTTCAGCACTTTAAGTAATCCCTCTTTGGCAAGAATTTCAAAGTTTTCCTTTATGTAACTGCCTTTGTCTCTTTCTGTAGAGTGCTGAGCCCATTCAAAATTTTGTTCCTGTACGTAATATGAAGCATTCGGAAATGCCGGTTCTAATTTATTATTCCTTAGAACAGTAGAACCGCCGGTATGATCAAAGTGGAGATGAGTTAGAAGTACATCCGTAATATCTTCAGGTTCAATTCCAAGAAATTGTAAAGAATTAGTCAATTCACTCTCAGTTTGATCAATGGCATATATATCCTTGGATTTTTTATCCCACTTCTGCCCCATACCGGTATCAATGAGAATTTTCCGTGAATCATTTACCAATAGCAGATTTCTCGTTGTAAGTTTAATCCTGTTGCGATCATCGGCGATATTTGTTTTTGTCCAAAGCGGTTTTGGAATAATACCAAACATTGCTCCGCCATCCAGCGCGAAAAAGCCGCTGTCAATTTGATGAAGTGTATATTTACCAATAGTCATTTTATAGAATAATTTTTATTAATGATTGCAAATTTAAATACTTTTCAATAAGATTTGCAACACTATCGCGCGGTCTATTTTGCCTTGCTCATTATAAGGTATCTTGTCGGCAAAATAAATGATTTTCGGTATTTGAAATGAGGCAAGCTTCTCACGTAACTGTAATTTTAAGCTTTGTTCATCTATTTCGAACCCTTTTTTTAGAACAACTAAAGAACAGACAGCACTACCCCATTTGCTATCTGGCATCCCGACCGTTGCACAATCAGCAATACCATCCACAGACTTTAGGGCACTATTTATTTCTGCCGGATAGACTTTTTCCCCGCCGGTATTAATCACATCATCTAATCTTGCCTTTATAAACAAAAATCCTTCATCATCGATATAGCCCGCGTCGCCTGTATAATACTCTCCATTCACAAATTTTTCCGATGATTGTTTTATATTATTCAAATATCCTTTTGCCAAGGATTCCGAGCGCGCAACAATTTCGCCATATTCGTTATCCGAGAGTAATCCTTTTCTCTCACAGCGTAATGAAACATTTGGAAGAGGTTTTCCTACTGAATTTGGATTGCTGATAAAATCTTCAGGAAACAATATTGTAATGAATGCAGCAGTCTCGGATGAACCATATACTTTCGCGGGTTGCCAACCGGAATTTAATGCCTGCCGGACTAAATCATTTTCAAACGCGGCACCCCCAAGCAAAGTTAGTTTTAATGTTGGCGGAGGAACTACATTGTTATTTATTAAATGCTGTAACTGCGCGGGAACAAGAGAAATATACGTGATCGGATGTTTTATTAGAATAGACTCTATCGCTAAACTTGAAAAATCTTGAGGAATAATAACGGTCGCGTGTGAATAAAGCGCGCGAAATAAAATGGAAAACCCTGATACGTGATACAATGGTAATGACAGTACCCACGCATCCTTTTCAGAATATTTTAATAATTTCTCCGAGTTGTTATACGCGGACTTAAATTGTTTTACCGTTAATTGTACTGCTTTTGGTCTGCCTGATGAACCTGATGAGAAAATAATAATATCCTGATTATCATCTAATAATTCAATTGAATAATTTTCCGTTTCAATCCGCTCATTTGTGCTAAAATCAGATTGCAGTTTATCTTTTGATAGTCGGTAAACAAGAACGGTTTCATCAAATAAATAATCTAAGTCGGTAACAACTGCCGAAATATTACATTCTCTAAGGAGGATATCAATTTGCCCCTTTGCCATAATAGGATTAACAAGCGCGATAGACTTGTTTCGAAACAATAGATCTAAAATTACTAATGCCTGAATCCGGAGTGATTGGCATATTATAGCTATTCGCCCTGTTTCAGATAAAGGAAAAAATAATTTGTCCATCCGCGTGTTTTCAATATGAAAAACTGTATTGGGCTTATGTTTATTTTCTACAATCACATCCTGAATCAGAAATCATACTCTTATCTTGAACCATTCATAAGGCGAAATTCCAATCATATCGGGATACGTCACTGTTCAGAATATTTTCATCACGAGAACAAATCTGCTCCCGTATTTTACTAATCGATTTCAACACAAATCTCAAAAAAGGCAAAGGGCTAATCAGAAGTCCTCAACTACACGAAAACCAATAACATTGTAATTGCTGCCCGGGTAAATGCTGCCGCGAAACGACACACGGCAGTAGTAACTATTGAGGTCCCACGAACCGCCACGAAGGAGATGCCAACTTCCACTTGATGGACCTGTCGGATTTGTCTGTGCAGAACTGCTATATGCGACACCCCAATCCCAGCACCATTCAAATACATTTCCGCTCATATCGAATATGCCCAATTCGTTTGCTGCCTTTGTGCCTACCTGATGTGTTGTTCTTTCTGAATTACCATAATACCAGCCTACACTATCCAGATTGTTGCTGCCACTGTATGTATAGCTATGACTTTGATTACCGCCTCTTGCAGCGTATTCCCATTCTGCTTCGGTTGGTAACCTGTAGCCTTTCGCACTTGTATCTCGCACTATCGTGCCACTTTTCCAACTGCTCGGACTTGTATTTCCATTTATACTGTAAACAGGTGGCTTGCTTTCTTTTATGCTCAGTTTATTGCAGTAGCTTATGCAGTCATACCAACTTACACTCTCTACAGGTCCGTTGTCGCCTAATCCCTTGAAATGGCTCGGGTTGCTGCCCATCACAGCTTTCCACTGTCCCTGTGTTACTTCCGTTTTACTTATATAAAAACTGCTTAATGTCACTGAATGTGTTGGCTGTTCGTCTGAATCTCCGCTTATGTTGCCCATCGTAAATGTGCCGCTCTTTACCAGTACCATTCCTGCAGGAACAGGTGTTGCCGACATCGTTGTAAATTTCCGTGTACTCGAATAAGATGACGTTCCGGCATTATTCGTTGCACTCACACGGCAATAATATAATGTGTTATTCGTTAAGCCGATTAATTGCCTTGTTGTACCTGTTATTGTGCTGTCATCTACTATCATTGCAGCAAATGTATTGCTTGCAGATACTTGGAGATGATAACTTACCGCACCGGTAACAGCATTCCAAGTTAATGTTGGTGTATTACTTTGGTCTGTTGCTCCATCTGCAGGGGCAGTTAATACAGGAACATTAGGATTTGCTCCGGTTACAGGATTTGAATCCTTTTTACAGCCAATAACCATAAGGATAAATATAACACAAATAGGAAGCAGAATTTTTCTCATATAAACAAACTCCGGATTTTAAGGTGGCAATAAATTTTCAATTGAATAATACAAATTTATTTATAAATCGCAAACAGCAAATATGGGTGTTGTACTACAAATTGTCCTTAACAAGCTTCGCTCAACGAACGGCAATCATAATACAGGACAATTTGTCGAACACCAAATAAACAAAATTTAGGGATTTGTAACTGTTTAGGTCATCTCTAACTATTCTCATAATAGGAGAAAAATGTTGTGCGCCATACAGGTTCATTATCTTTACTTTTAACAGGGTACTTGAAGACTGACAAGACTTATTTTCCGCCCATTATGGCAGGTGCAATATACTCGGCCCCGTATTGCTCATAATGCTTATCAAGTTATTATTACAGGAAATTCTTGCAGATAACTTAAATCTGCCGGAATCAGAAACGCTAAAGTGGCTATTTCGACTTTAAATTTAAATCGCTATATTGCACTTATATGCGGGGTAATAAGTTGAACTTGCTATGGGGAATAAGATGGTTTTTGATAATATCTCGCGAATTCAATCATTTAAATTTTTAATGAAATATTGCGAAAGAATTAACAGTTTCTTATATTTATAAGTCATATTTTTCTGTAAAATGAAAATAAAAATTTCAAATCTTAGTTTTGTGCATCATAAAATGGATTTCGAGGGTACTGCCAAGCAGTCAAACCTCGGGGAGCCGTTTGTTGATTTGTTTAAAGTAGATGTAGAAATTGATAAGTCTTCCCATCAGATTGTGCTGAAAGTTGAGATTTCTCTTACAACTTGTCAGGAGTGTGACAGGTGCGGTATCGAATATTCAAGTCCGCTTAAATGTGATTACAAAATGATATATTTGTATGGCAAGCCGTCCGGAGAAAATGACGATACAAACGTTGAGTATATTACTCCGGAAACAGATACTATTGATATTAGCAGAGACATATATGATTTTGCACACCTTGCAATACCTGTTAAAAATTTATGTAATGAGGATTGTAAAGGTTTGTGTCCGAGATGCGGAGTTGATTTAAATACCGAGAAGTGTTCGTGTTTGGAAGATGATATTAATCCATTTTCACCATTCGCAGACCTTAAAAAGAGATTAAATTCTAATTAATAATAAATAATCGCGAGAAATATAAAATGCCAAATCCCAAACGGAAGATGTCGAAAACTCGACGGGATAAAAGAAGAACTCACTACAAGGCAGCTGCTCCTTCATTAGGAAAATGTTCAAATTGTGGAGAGTTGAAATTAACCCACAGTGCTTGTACCTCCTGCGGCAACTATGATGGCCGTTCAGTGCTAATCCCAAAGTCGTAAGTTTCAATAGAAACTGAATGACATCTACCTTATCTACGGTGCCTTGTAAAGTAATTGTTGATGCTATGGGAGGGGACAATGCCCCTCTCATTTGTGTGCAAGGTGCAGTACAGGCGCAAAAAGAGAATTCTGATATAGAGGTTTTTCTCATCGGGAGAAAACTTGAACTTGAAAAAATTCTGAAAGAGCAAACCCTTTACTTTGATCCTGAACGCATTATTGATGCTTCGGAAGTTATAGAGATGGGGGATAAACCTGCCGAAGCTATTAAAGTAAAAAAGGATTCTTCAATTGTACGCGGTTGTGAATTAATTCGCAGCGGCAAGTATGATGCTTTTGTCAGTGCCGGAAATACGGGGGCAATGATGGCAGCTTCTACATTTATTATCGGTAGAATTGCCGGAATAAGTCGTGCAACAATGGGTTCTTTTTTTCCTAATGAATCAGGAATTACAACTATATTTGATGTTGGTGCCAATGTTGATTCTAAACCTATGCATTTACTCGAATTTGCATTGATGGGAAGTATTTTTGTTCGAGAAATCTATGGAATTACAAATCCCAAAATCGGATTATTAAGTGTCGGTGAAGAGGACTCGAAAGGGAACAAGGTAACCCTTGAAACTTTCGCGCTTCTCAAGAAGACTAATCTAAATTTTATTGGTAATATTGAAGGTCGGGATATCCTAAAAGGGACTGTACACATTGTTTTGTGCGATGGGTTTGTCGGAAATATCGTGCTAAAGTTTGGTGAGGGCTTTAAGAGTTTTTTACAACATTTACTAAAGCAACAGGCGGAAAAATCTTTATATGCCAAAATTGTTTTATTAATGGCGAGAAACACGTTAAGAAAGGCAATGAAAAGTGTTGATCCACAGGAATATGGCGGAGTGCCGCTTTTAGGCGTAAAAGGTATAAGTATTATCGGGCACGGTTCAAGCGGTCCAAAAGCTATAAAAAATATGGTGCTGCGGGCACGCGAGATGCATCAAAAACGGATTGTACAGCGGATTGGAGATGCTGTCAAAGAATATGGATTAGAGAAGGAGTCTGATAAAAATGACCAATAGAACACAAAATGCAGTTATTACCGGTGTTGGAATGTATGTACCGGAAACTGTGTTAGATAATAAATATTTTGAAAAAATTGTTGATACTACTAATGAATGGATCCTTTCGCGGACAGGTATTAGTGAACGGAGAATAATTGAAAACGGAACGACAAGTGACCTTGCAACCGGAGCTTTAAGAGATTTAATGGCTTCATCGGGTTTACAGGCTGAAGATATTGATGTGATAATAATCTGTACTATCACACCTGATATGTTTTTCCCTGCAACAGCCTGCATTGTACAAAACAATGTGGGTGCAAAAAATGCGTGGGGCTTTGATTTATCTGCAGCCTGTTCCGGCTTTTTATTTGGATTAGAAACAGGTTCCGCTCTTATAGAAAGCGGTCGGTATAAAAAAGTTGTTGTAATCGGGGCTGATAAGATGAGTTCAGTAATTGATTATACTGATAGAAATACTTGTATTCTTTTCGGTGACGCTGCAAGCGCGGTATTGCTTGAATCCACAAGCGATACGAACTATGGCATTCAAGATTCAATTCTTCATTGTGATGGCAGCGGCAAAGATGCTTTATGTATGCTCGGAGGAGGTTCGAAAAATCCTGCTTCGTATGAAACTATCGATAAAGGCTATCATTTTATTTATCAAGACGGGAAAACTGTTTTTAAAGCTGCAGTTAACGGTATGGCGGATGTTTCATATAAAATAATGCAAAAACATAATTTAACAGGCGATGATGTTGCTTATTTAGTTCCTCATCAGGCTAACTTGAGAATTATAGATGCAACTGCCAAGAAAATGAATATTACACGCGATAAGGTGATGATTAACATTGGTAAATATGGTAATACGACTGCTGCCACAATTCCGCTTTGCCTCACAGAATATTATCGCGATGGAAAAGTAAAGAAAGGTGATAAGCTGATTCTTGCTGCATTTGGAGCTGGTTTTACCTGGGGTTCAATGTATATTGTTTGGGGCATAGACTAATGGGTAAACGTGCACTTCTTTTCCCCGGGCAAGGAGCACAATATATTGGAATGGCGAAGAGTCTTTTTGATAATTCTGCTGAAGCAAAAGAAATGATTAAAACTGCCGATGAAGTACTTGGTTTCTCATTATCTTATATTATGTTTAATGGTCCTGAAGAAGAATTAAAGCAGACAAAATATACTCAACCTGCAATTTTTGTGCATAGTGTTGTGCTTGCTTCATTGTTAAGAACATTGGAATTTGATGGTGCAGCGGGGCATTCTCTTGGAGAATATTCTGCTCTTGTTGCGTGTGGAGCAATGTTATATATCGATGCACTGAGACTCGTGAGTTTTAGAGGTAGTTCTATGCAGCAAGCGGGGATTGACAACCGTGGAACTATGGCTGCCGTACTTGGACTATCTACGGAAAAGATTGTTGAGGCTTGTACTGAAGCTCAATCGGAAGGGATTGTTCAACCGGCTAACTTTAATTGTCCGGGGCAGGTAGTTATTTCCGGATCAATTGAAGGTGTTAGAAAAGCTATGGAACTTTGCAGAGCAAAAGGTGCTAAAATTGTGAAAGAGCTTGTAGTAAGCGGTGCTTTTCATTCCCCATTAATGCAGTCGGCTCAAGATAAATTGCAATCTGAATTGCTTACTGCAAATTTCATTGAAGCCCAAAAGCCTGTATATGCCAACGTAACAGCATCTCCGGTTACAGACCCCGGAGTAATTAAAGAGCTTTTATATAAACAAGTTACTGCTCCTGTGCTTTGGGAACAAACTATTCAAAATATGTTTAATGACGGGTTTGATGAATTTATTGAAGTTGGACCAGGAAAAGTTTTACAAGGACTTGTCAAGAAGATTGTGCCGAGAGCCGCTTGTTTTGGAATTGATACTTTTGAAAATACTGTTAAATATAGATGAGTGATTACCCTGAATTAATTGTTAATGGGCTAAAGATAGACCCTAAAATATTTACATTTCCTTTTGGCTGTAAATGTAATGGTGAGTGTTGCTATTATGGCGTTTATGCCGATCTAAAAGAATATGATCATATTCTTTCTATGCAGAATAGATTGATTCCATTAATGGATGAAACGCAGCCCAAAGATGTACAAAAATGGTTTGAAGAACCTATTGATGATGATGATTTTGATTCTGGCAAATGTGTAGGAACAGAAGTTTACGAAGGCAAGTGCGTGTTTCTGAATAAAAACGGATTGTGTATTATTCAGTCTTTAGCTATAGAAGATGGTATAGATGCCTGGAAATATAAGCCTCTTTATTGTATCCTTTTTCCTCTTACAATCTATGAAGGGGTTCTCACGATTGACGATGAACACATTGACCGTCTAAAGCATTGTAATAAAGCAGAGCAGTTAACAACGAATATATTTGATTATTGCAAGGATGAAATTATTCATCTTTTGGGTGATGAAGGTTATCAAAAGTTAGTTAATTTTAGAGATGAATATATTTTGAAGTGTGAGTAATTATGACAAATTTAAAAGATAAAGTTGCTTTAGTAACAGGCGGATCGCGCGGAATAGGCAAAGCAATAGTTGATGCTTTGGCTGCCGCGGGTGTTAAAGTAGTTTTCACATATTTGAGTTCCGAAGAACGTGCAAAGCAAATGGAATCGGAAGCCGCAAAAGAGAACAGGGTTGTTATTGGCTATAAAGCAGATGCTGCTTCATTTTCAGAATCAGAAGAATGTATAAAATTTGTTTTGGATAAGTTTCAAAGGTTAGATATTTTAGTAAACAACGCGGGAATAACTAAGGATGCCTTATTGCTTCGAATGACAGAATCTGATTTTGAAAGTGTTGTTGATGCAAACTTAAAAAGTGTCTTTAATTATAGTAAACACGCTATTAAGCCAATGATGGCGCAGCGGGCAGGAAAGATTATTAATATAAGTTCTGTAGTTGGAATAAATGGGAATCCCGGTCAGGCAAATTATGTCGCATCGAAAGCAGGGGTTATAGGCTTTACAAAATCTATTGCAAAAGAAGTCGCCAGCAGAAACATTACTGTTAATGCAATAGCCCCCGGTTTCATTGAAACCGATATGACTGACAAGTTGAACGAAAAACAAAAAGAAGCATTAGTTTCTCAAATTCCCCTAAAGAAAATTGGGAAACCCGAGGATATAGCGAAAGCTGTAATTTTTCTTGCTTCTGAATATGCGAATTATATAACCGGACAAACTCTTGTAGTTGACGGTGGTTTAGTAATGTAATTTTTTTCTTATAATCATTAAATAATTTAATTGGAGTAAACTAATGGATGTTGAAGCAAAAGTAAAAGAAATCATTATGGACAAGCTTGGTGTTGAAGAATCACAAGTAGTTCACGAAGCTTCTTTCACTGCCGATTTAGGTGCTGATTCCCTTGATATCGTAGAGTTAATTATGGGCTTTGAAGGTGCTTTTGGAATTACAATTCCGGACAATGAAGCCGAAAGCATTACAACAGTAGGAGCAGCTATAGCTTTTATAACACAAAAATTAGGCTAATCCGCTTTTGTCATCCTTTATAGATTAAACAGTCCTTCTGTCATTTGGCAATCATTTTGATTATTTGGGCTTTTTAACTGTGAAGGATGATCATTCTTAGGGCTTCGTTCATAAATAACCTTAACAATTTCTCACGCGAAGATTATCTTTTGAAGATGTAAAAGTTATTTCTTAACAAGCCCTTAGTTTAATAAGAATGACTACGAACTATGACACAACTAAAGCGAGTGAAAGTATTCGGTGAACAAGCGAATAATCTTGTAATTAAATCAATTGGATTTGGCGGACACAACGCGAGCTTTCTTTTCAAGAAAGTCAGGAATTAGTTTTGTTTTCGATTATACGCAAGCTTTTAAACTTCTTCGACACTCACCGGAAAATTACGCGTGATAAGCTTAGGCGTTTAGAAAAAATAATTGATCATAAAATTAATCGTGAAGATATATTTATTGAGTCTTTAACGCATCGTTCCGCGGTAGATGGCAAAAAACTAAAAAACTCCAATGAACGTTTGGAATTTTTAGGTGATTCGGTTGTTGGATTTGTAATCGCGCGGGAACTATATGATCGGTTCCCCTGTAAAGATGAAGGCTATCTCACGAAAGCACGCGCCAACTTTGTAAACAGAAATTCACTATTCGAGGCAGGTAATAGGATTGGCTTACTTGATTTGATATTTATGCAGCCGGAGCTTTTACAAAATGTAAAATTAAGCAAAAAATCCATTGTATCAGATGCATTTGAAGCTCTGATTGGGGCTATTTATCTTGATTGCGGAATGGAGATAGCAACAAAATTTATTCAAAAATATGTTGTAGAGCCAAGCATTCAATTGAAAATGCACTTGACAGATGACAATTTCAAAAGCCGTCTGCTTGAATTAGCGCAATCTATTAAATTAGAAATACCACGATATTTTGTAATTAAAGAAGAGGGTCCTGAACACGACCGTACATTTACAGTTGAAGTAAAAATTGCCGGTAATACTTTAGGTATTGGTCAGGGTAAAAACAAGAAAACTGCCGAGCAAGAGGCTGCACGGCAAGCGTTACTTTCTTTTGAATCTGTTAATAACTTGACACTTGGTGAATAATATTATTTACCGCGAATTGATTTTTCGTCATACAGAGAAGCTATTAAGGATTCGTTCAGAAATAACATTAGCACTTTCTCAAGCGAAGATGCGAAAGACTAAGCTTTTTTTATAATATTTCATTGCTCCCTTTCTAATTCAATGCAAATCTTTATTTTTACACCATCCAAAATTAAAATCCTGAGTTTTATATCTTATGAATACAATCCCATTTACTGACAGTTTTGTTGCCCGCCACTGTGGTCATTCTGATTCTGACCTGCAGATTATGTATGATGCTCTTGGCATTTCATCCCTTAACGAATTAATTGATCAGACAATACCCGCGGATATTCGTCTTGCCGATAAGCTGAATATTGAAGATGGCATTTCAGAATATGAGTTTCTGGAGTATATTCATAAACTATCGAAAAAAAATCAAATTGCCAAATCATATATTGGTATGGGTTACTATTCAACTATAACACCGGCGGTTATCCGCCGGAATGTATTTGAAAACCCGGGTTGGTACACGCAATACACTCCTTATCAGGCAGAAATTTCTCAAGGCAGATTGGAAGCACTTATGAACTTCCAAACTATGATTACCGATCTTACTGCTTTACCGATTGCCAATGCTTCCTTGTTAGATGAAGCGACAGCGGCAAGTGAAGCTATGAATATGTTGTTTTCTCACAGCAGAATAACTACGAAATCCGGCAATAAGTTTTTTGTTTCAGGAAGTGTTTTTCCGCAAACCATTGATGTATTGCTTACGCGTGCATTACCATTGGGTATAGAAGTTGAGATAGGGGATTGGCATAATTTCATTCCTTCAAATGAATATTTCGGATGCCTTTTGCAGTTTCCTGACAGTAATGGTTCCATAATTAGTTATGAAGAATTTATAAATAAATGTAAGCACGCTAAAGTTTACACTGTTGCAGCAGCTGACTTACTTTCATTGACGATTCTTAAACCCCCGGGTGAATTTGGTGTTGATGTTTGTGTAGGCTCTTCACAGCGGTTTGGTATTCCTATGGGATACGGAGGTCCGCACGCCGCTTTTTTTGCCTGCACAAATGATTTTAAAAGATTAATCCCAGGAAGAATTATTGGGGCATCTATTGATATAAATGGCAGCCTTGCTTATAGAATGGCACTTCAAACCCGCGAACAGCACATCAAACGCGATAAAGCAACAAGTAATATTTGCACATCGCAGGTTTTGCTTTCAGTAATGGCTTCTCTTTACGCGGTATATCACGGTCCTTCCGGCTTGCGAAATATTGCAAAGCGTATCCACTCACTTGCATACCTTTTAGACTATACATTGTCGAAATTTGGATATAAGCAGCTTAACGCGCAATATTTTGATACTCTGTATTTTCATATCGATAAGAAAACTATTGAAGAAATTCAAAAAAGAGCTGCCATTGCTAATATAAATTTCAGATATGTATTGACTGAATCAGCTATCGGTATATCTATAGGAGAGAATACAACAGTTTCTGATATCAAAGAAATAATCAGTGTTGTTACAGGAAAAAATATTAAAGATACTGAAGTTGAAAACATTTTAAATAAAGGCATTGAGCAGTCCGCTGAGTTGGATTATGCCGGTTTTAATAGACAAACTCCATTTCTCACGCATAAAAATTTCAATTCATTTCACACTGAAACTGAATTAACGCGGTATATAAAACGACTTGAGAATAAGGACTTGTCGTTAACCACTTCAATGATACCGCTTGGTTCCTGCACGATGAAATTGAACGCGGCGGCAGAAATGTTAGGTGTATCATTGCCGGGGTTTGCAAATATTCACCCATTTGCACCAACAGAGCAAACAGAGGGTTACAGGGAGTTAATACAAAAACTTTCAAGTTATCTTTCCAAAATAACAGGTTTTCCCGGAGTTTCACTTCAGCCCAATTCCGGTGCTCAAGGCGAATATGCCGGATTAATGGTAATTCGACAGTATTTAATCGAGACAAATCAAAAAAACAGGAACATTGTTCTCATTCCGGCTTCTGCTCACGGAACAAATCCTGCAAGCGCGGTTCTCGCGGGTATGAAAGTAATTGTTGCGCGTTGTGATGAACACGGGAATATTGATTTGACTGACTTATTGAACAAGGCAATTCAATATAAGGAAAATCTTGCAGCTCTAATGGTAACATATCCATCTACTCACGGCGTATTTGAAACAAAAATTAAAGAAATTTGCGCCGCTATTCACGATGCGGGCGGATTGGTATATATGGATGGTGCAAATATGAACGCTCAGGTTGGGCTGACAATGCCTTCAATTATTGGTGCAGATGTCTGCCATTTAAACCTGCACAAGACATTTGCCATTCCTCACGGCGGCGGCGGTCCCGGGGTAGGTCCAATTTGCGTGAGTGAAAAATTAAAACCTTATTTACCCGGTCATAGCGTTATTCCCATTGGTAATGAAAAATCAATGTCCGCGGTTTCGGCAGCTCCTTACGGAAGTGCTTCGGTTCTTGTTATTTCTCTCGGCTATATTATGATGATGGGCAGGGATGGATTGGCTATGGCGACAAAGACCGCGATTCTTAACGCGAACTATTTGAAGGCAAGGCTTGAACCGCACTACAAAGTTTTGTATGCCGGCGAAGAAGGGCGTGTCGGGCACGAACTTATTTTTGATTTTAGAGAATTTAAAAAAACTGCTAATATAGAAGTAGAAGATGTTGCAAAACGATTAATGGATTATGGCTACCACGCCCCAACTGTCTCGTTCCCTGTGGCAGGTACTCTAATGATTGAGCCTACCGAAAGTGAATCAAAGGCAGAATTAGACAAGTTCATCGAAGCGATGATTAGCATTAAGCAGGAAATTAGTGAAATTGAGTCAGGGCTCGCGGATAAAGTTGATAATGTTTTAAAAAATGCGCCTCACACTGCACAGACAATTACATCTGATACTTGGGAGCATAAATATTCGCGGCAGAAAGCAGCCTATCCGGTGAAATATCTCCAAACAAATAAGTTTTGGCCAAGTGTTTCCAGAGTGAATAATGCTTATGGAGATAGGAATTTGGTTTGCAGTTGTAATTCAATTGAAGAATATATATCCGAAAAATAATTATTGAGAAAGTGAGTTTTGGTTGGAAAAAAATATATGTGAAATTTTGAGTTCGGCAAAGAATATTTGTGTTGTCGGAATATCGGACAAACCTGATCGCGATTCGGGAAGAATTGCTCTTTTTCTTCAATCAAAGGCTTACCAATTATCAGGTGTGCATCCTATTGTTAAGAAGGTTGATACTATTCCGGTATATCTTTCAATCTCAGAAGTACCCGGGCAAATCGATATTCTGGATATATTTTTAAATGGCGACCGTCTGCCGAGCATTCTGGAGCAAATATTGACTGTTAAGCCCAAATGTGTATGGCTGCAGCTGGGAGTTCATAATGATAAATTTGTCGCTGAAGTTGAGAAAAACAATATTCCTGTAATTCAGGATTGTTGTATTGCCATAGAATATAGAAATTGTAGTAATGCAGGTAATTTAGGGAATTAGAACATAATTACTTGTTTCTCCTCTTTGAGCAGCTTATCTGTTAAACACAAAAAGAAAGTCTTTTGGAGTGCTTTCTTTTTATTAATATCACTATTATTTCAATCTGAAATTTTTCCCGTTCAACCTTTATTGACCGGAGACAGCATCAAGGTTGACACAGTTATTATTAGAGGGAACTTAATTACAGAACCTCAGATAATTTATCACGAGATGACTTTTAAGGCAGGGGATATGGTAACTCCAAAAATTCTTGACTATAACCGCGAAAGAATTTTTAGTCTGGGGTTGTTTAGTTCTGTTAAAGTAATTCCGGACTCATTTAATAATGCAGCCATAATAGTGCAGGTTGAGGAAAGCTGGTATTGGTGGCCAATACCTATAGTTGAATTAAAAGATCAGGATTGGAATAAACTATCTTATGGTTTAGATTTTACGGTATTAAATTTTCGCGGGCTTAATCAACGACTTCACTTTAAATTCACCGCGGGATATGATCCTGCAATTGCCATAAACTATGAAAACCCGTCACTTGATTCAGAGGGCAGATATTATTTTGGTACATCATTTTCGAAAGGGGAGATAAACAACCGAAGCGACTCGGCTAAGATTAGGGTTGGAAATAACTTTTCATATAAGTACTACAACACGTCCATATCATCAGGGAAACGGTTTGACCTAAATACAATTGTATATATACTATTTGGTTACCAGTATTTTGAGTATCCATATTCCTCCAAGGATGTAAATTTCAAATCACTATCGCCGAAAGGCTACCCCTATTTTGTATTAGAATACACCCTAAACACTCGAGATCTTACTCAAAATGCGGAGCAAGGTATATCTGCATTGCTCCACTTGGAGCACAAAGGATTTGATGTTCATAATATTGCTTATCAATATTTGAGGGTTGACTTAATAAAATATTTTCCACTATGGAGCAAGTTAGTTCTAAAAACTAGAGTATCTACAGGGCAAGTTTGGGGAGCACGCATCCCATATTATGATCTACAATATCTCGGGAGCACGCAACGAATTCGGGGCAGGTACAATGTATCCACTGAAGGAAAAGGACTATATTTTAGTTCAGCTGAAATTAAATGGACACTTATAAAAGAAAGACTTATATCTCTTGATCTACCACTGATTCCAACCACTTTAACAAAGTATAGAACCGGTCTATACTTATATTCTTTTATTGATTATGGGAGCATTCACGAAAGTGCTTTCAGTTTTGAAAGGGGAGCATCTCAAACAGGTTTTGGCGGCGGGGTTGCTATACTGATATTGCCTTATAACCAAGTCCGTTTTGAACTTGGAATGAGCAAGACCTTGAAACCTTCTTTTATGGTGGATATTGGAACCTCTTTCTAACATAGAGCTATATTATTTTCCGTCAATAGAGGATAGTACTCTGCCGCAAGTTCTGGAAGGGGAAGATGTTCATCATATTACAAACGTGATGAAGCATAGAGTCGGGAGCACGATCCATATAACTGACGGGCGGGGATGCCTTTTTGAAGCTATTCTATGTAAAATCCTTAACCACTCACGAATTGAGGTTACCGCGGATGTAAAATCGCGAGCTAACCCTGCTGCTCCATCAATAGTTTTTTATTTGCCAATATTAAAGTCAACTGATAGGCTTGAATTTGCACTCGAGAAATTAGTTGAATTAGGTTATACTAATATCAATTATTATAGACCGATAAGGTCAATTAGTAAAAGTAAATTATTGAATGAAAACAGGCTTACTAAAATAGCTGTTTCAGCTATGAAACAGTCACTTAATTTATGGTTACCGCGGTTGAAATTTGATTACAATCTGAAAAATATTTCTTTAAATGATTCTGGCGAAAATGTTATTTTTGAAAGTTTTGGGAGCACGCCACTTGATAGATTTATGGGAGATATGATGACGAATATTCAGAATATTGTTGAAATAAGACTTTTTTTTGGACCGGAAGGGGGATTGGATAGTAATGAAATAGATAAAATACAGGGAGCACGTATAATAAGACTTACCGAGAATAGACTGAGAAGCGAAACGGCGGCAGTTTATGTCGGTTCAGTTTTGAGAAGCTACATTCTTAAAGGTGTTTTTTAGGAGCATTTCAAATTTTGTTTTCGCAAAATATGCAGTTTCTATTACTTCCGAGTGGTCGAGTTTTTGGTTTAAGATACCTGAAGCAAGATTTGTAATACAGGAGATTAGCACCGGTTTCATTCCTCTGTGTATAGCATATATTGCTTCGTGAACGCTTGACATTCCAACTGCATCGCCGCCAAAATTCCGCATATATCTGATCTCGGAAGGAGTTTCATAACTTGGTCCTTTTGAAAAGAAATATACACCCTCTTTTAATTGAATACCTGAAATTTTCGCGGCTTCTTTGACTGCTTTGTAAATATAAAATTCTGATAATGAAGTTAAGTTGCTCCTATTTTCAAATGTGCCTGCTCCCACTATCGGAGCAAGGTCTTTTTTTATGTGAAAGGCATTATAACCGGATGCTAACATTATGTCACCGGGAGCATAGTTTACATTAATTCCGCCTGCCGCGTTAGTAATTACAATTTCCCTTGCTCCGCATTGAGCTGATAGTTCAACAGGGAGCACGCATTGGTTTATTGAATATCCCTCGTAAAAATGGACTCTGCCTTGAAATAATAGAATTTTAAGTCCTTCAAAATTTACGAAATGTATCATTCCTGAATGTCCTGATACGGTAGATGCCGGATAATCTGCTAAATCTGTTACCGCTATTGAAAAGTCAGGATTAAGCACACGAGCAAAATCACCGAGTCCGCTGCCAAGTATTACTGCAATGTCAACTTTATATGGTGCTGCTTTTATAAACTGTAAAATTGTTTTACCGTATATTTTTTCAATAATGTTTGGCATTAATACTTCAAGCCTTCCTTTCTGTTTTTTGATAAATTCTAAAATAGCCTATCTTGCATTAACCGCGGTAATCCGTGATTATGCTTAAAGCAGGGCGCGAGATGAATCACTTTTTTTATCTTACCAAGTATTTGAATATATTGCACTTTTAATTTACTGAAATATATGAGTCAAATAAGCATTCTATTTATTGGAGATGTGATTGGGAAACCGGGTCTTGATTGCCTTCAAACTTTTTTTCCGAGCCTTAAACAGAAATATAATCCCGATTTTATCATAGCGAATGGAGAAAATGCTAATGAAGGCAAAGGAATAACCAAAGTTGAAGCCGATATTCTATACGGACTTGGTGTTTCCGTGATAACCGGCGGCAACCATACCTGGGATAAACGTCAATCACAAGAGTATATTCAAACAGACAAACGTGCATTGCGGCCGCTTAATTATCCACGCGGCACGCACGGCGAGGGTTATGCTATTGTACCTTTTGAAAACACATCTATTGCAGTAATGAACTTGCAAGGCAGAACTTTTATGGCGGCCATTGATTGCCCTTTTCGTATTGCTGAATGGGCACTCGCCAAAATTAAAAAAGAAACTAATATCATTATTATTGATTTTCACGCCGAAGCTACCGCTGAAAAAATTGCTCTTGCTTATTTTTTTGACGGTAAGGTTTCTATGGTATTGGGCACTCACACTCACGTTCCGACTGCCGATGAAAGAATTCTTCCCGGCGGCACGGGATTTATTACTGATGTGGGTATGACCGGACCTTACGATTCCGTAATCGGAATGAAAACCCAAGCCGCTATCAACCGGTTTCTCTATCAGACGCCGCAAAAATATGAAACAGCTCAAAACGAAGTTCATATATGTGGTTTATTTTTTAAAGTTGATTCGGAAACAGGAAAGACAACTAGTATTGAAAGAGTTTTATTCCCTGAATTTACAAAAAACTTAGAATAGCATTTATATGAAATTACTTGACGGTAAAATTGTATCCCACAACATACTTGAAAAACTCAAAGAAGAAATTGCAGTCCTAAAAAGTACCGGAAAACCGGTACCTTTTTTGGCTGCCATATTAGTAGGTAATAACCCTGCCTCTGAAACCTATGTAGCAAGCAAAGAGAAATCCTGCGCTGCCATCGGAATGAATTCGGAAATATGCAAACTAAGCGGTGATATTTTGCAAACAGAGCTGCTCGCTGTGATTGATAAATATAACAATAATCCTGCCTGTAACGGAATTCTTGTTCAGCTGCCTCTGCCAAAACATATTGACGAAAATGATGTGATAAATCATATTAAACCTGAAAAAGATGTTGACGGGTTTCATCCGGTGAATACCGGCAAATTAGTTATTGGAACTGATTGTCTTGTTCCTTGCACACCTGCAGGAATTCACGAGATTATTAAATTCTATAATATTGAAACAAGCGGTAAGCACGCGGTGGTTGTTGGACGCAGTAATATCGTTGGAAAACCTATTGCCAATATACTTATACAAAAGAAACCTTTTGCCAATGCAGTTGTAACTGTATGCCATTCAGCCGCTAATGATTTAAAATTCTTCACCCGCCAAGCAGATATTTTAATTGCCGCTATAGGCAGCCCGTTATTTATCAAAGCAGATATGGTAAAGGATGGAGCGGTTGTTATTGATGTCGGAATAAACCGAATCGATGATGCAGCCCGTCCAAAAGGATACCGGATTGTTGGAGATGTTGACTTTGATAGAGTTGCAGAAAAAACCAGTTTTATTACGCCTGTTCCGGGCGGTGTTGGATTAACAACCATTGCAATGCTTTTAAAAAATACTTTGCAGGCATATCATACGCAAAATCAGATTTCTCTGTAAATTGGAAATAAATATTATACCTGAACCGGCAGACATAAAAAACATTATTAAATCAGGGGTATATCGTATATCTACTGTCATTGGAATCGATGAAAAATTATATGATGCCCGTCTTGCCCGAATAATAGATCATACAATGCTCAGACCCGATGCTGCAATTGAAGATATAATTGAACTTTGCATTGAAGCCAAGCAATATGGCTTTGCATCAGTTTGCGTAAACCCCTGCTATGTTCAAATTTGCAGTGAACTTCTCAGAGGCACTCCGGTTAAAGTTTGTACTGTTATCGGTTTTCCGTTAGGTGCTACAACAACAGCGGTCAAGTGTGCCGAATCGAAAGAAGCAGTTGCAAATGGTGGTGATGAAATAGATATGGTGCTAAATGTTGGTATGCTTAAAAGCAAAAACTACGATTTCGTGTTCAACGATATTTATCAGGTTGCAGCAGCAACCAAACCAAAACTATTAGTATTAAAAGTTATTCTTGAAACTGCCCTGCTTACAGATGAAGAAAAAATTCAAGCCTGCCTGATTTGCAAAAATGCAGGTGCGGATTTTGTTAAAACATCAACAGGATTTTCTAAAGGCGGAGCAACTATTAACGATATAGCATTAATGCGGTCTGTTGTCGGGTCCGCGATGGGGGTAAAGGCTTCAGGGGGAATACGAAAAAAAGAAGATGCAGAAGCTATGGTTGCAGCGGGAGCGAACAGAATTGGCACGAGCGCGAGTATCAATATAGTACTTGAGAAAACTGCTGCATCAGGAGGCCGTTATTGATTCTCACCATAATTGTTAAAAAGACAGATGACGGATTTGAGGCGGAAGTGCCTACGGTTAAAGGGTGTGATGCTTGGGATCCTTCTGAAGATGGAGTTTTAGAAAAAATTATGGAAATCCTGCGTTACTATCTTAAACTGCCGGATAACACGAAGTTCAAATTAGATAAAACAAAAGACGATTTTATAATAAAGAAATATAAAATCGGCTTTGATAAACTTCATTGATTTATAATTCAGAATTACTAAGGGCTCGTTCAGAAATAACATTAACATTTTCTCACGCGAAGACGCTAAGATCGCAAAGGTTAGCTTTAGGAGATGCAAATCTTATTTGTGGGCAAACACTAAAATACGGTAAGTTTTGAAATGCAAGAATTAACTCCAAGGCAAACACGAATAATATCAATAGCTTCCGCCCGCCAGCACGATCTGCATATCGTGCTTGAAAATATTCACGACCCGCACAATGTCAGTGCTATCTTTCGCTCTTGCGATGCTGTCGGCGTTCCGCTTGTTTCTCTAATATATACAACTGAAAAATTTCCTAAAATAGGAAAGAAATCATCAGCTTCGGCATTCAAATGGGTTGATAAACAAAAATTTTCAAGTATTGAAGAGTGTTACAGCCAACTAAAGTCACATGGAATAAAAATTTATGCAACTACCCTTGTCCCCGGAGCAAAAAGTATTTTTGAGATAGATATGACTACCCCCTGCGCAATAGTTGTTGGAAATGAACATCGCGGAGTTTCACAGGAAGCCTCGGAACTTGCTGATGAGTGTGTTTATATCCCTATGGCGGGAATGGTGCAAAGTCTCAACGTATCCGTAGCAGCTGCCGTAATTCTTTATGAAGCATTTCGGCAGCGAATGAAAAAAAATATGTATTCAAATGAACCTTCCGAAAAAACTGCCGGCATTGTCGAAAAATATTTACGGAAGTAATATCAGCTAACAATTCCTTAGGAATCGTTCAGAAATAACATTAACACTTTCTCACGCGAAAACGCTAAGACCGCGATGGTTGATATTTTTAGCTGTTCCGTCAAATAACCGCACCAATTGCACAGAGATGCACGAATGTTTACTGCATTTTCATTTTTATACTGCCCGCAAAGCTGTAACTATATTAAGACGCGCTGCACGAACTGATGGCAGGAACCCTCCGACAAAACCCATAATAACTGCAAATATTAATGATGAAATAACTATGCTGCCGGAGAGCGAAAAACTAAATTCCAATTCTGCAAATGAGCCGAAATTCAGCGTTGATATTTTATAAGACACCAGTAATAGAGATAAAAGCATACCGATTGCCCAGCCGATAATCGCAATTGCTAATGATTCTGTAAGAAATGCGGCAAGAATACTCCGCCTGCGAAAGCCCAGCGCGCGTAACGTGCCAATCTCGACCGTTCTATTTGCAACCGATGCATACATTGTAATCATAGCCCCAATCACCGCTCCCAAACTGAAAATTACAGTAACGGCAGTGCCAAGAACGCGGATGAATGTTGCCATCATCTCGGATTGTTCTTCAAAATATTTTTGTTCGATTTTTGGAACAAATTGCAGCAGCCGCCTGTCTTTCTCGAATTCAGCTTTAATCTTCGGAAAATCTTCGCCGGTTGTCATTTTGAAAGTAAGCGTTGAAACACTGGTGCTTCTGTTGAACGCGTTCAACAGCTGCAAAGCATCGCCCCAAACTTCGGAATCAAATCCGGAGCCGCCTGCAGAGAATATTCCTACAACTGTCCAAAAGTCTCCTGCTATTTTTAGTTTCTTTCCAAGTGCAGCATCTTTGAATTTCTTGGGAATAGATTCGCCGACAATCAATTCGCGGGTTCCGAAATTAATTTGGCGGCCTTCAATAATTTTCAACCGCGGTCTAAGTTCAAATGCTTTGTCGGAAACACCGCGCACAGAAATATTGCTTAATCCGCCGGAAATGGTGTTTAAATTTATAATCACCACGGGTTCAGGCGATATTAGTTGTTTCCCTTCGGCATTCTTCGCGATGTACGGCAAAGATTTAATAACATCAACAGTTTCGCCATCTATTATACTTGATATTTCTCCGGTGGCTGCTTTCCTGGAAACAAGTACATTATCGGCAGAACCGGTTGCTTGCAGCGTTTTTTGCACGCCATAGGCCATCATCAAGACTGCAATGAACACGAACACCACGAGCGTTATGCCTGTGATGGTAATTGCTGTTGTCAATTTTCTTTGTTTAAAATTTCTAAGTGTATAAGAAAACGGTATTTTCATAATTTTATCTCTTTCTATTATCCGACAAACCTGAAGCCGTCAACAATCTTTGTTTTGACTGCCCGTTGAGTAGGGAATATTGAAGCAAGCACACCTATTAGTAACGCCGCGGAAATCGCGAGAATAACTGTTACAGGTTCCAAATTGAATGTCGGGAAAAATCCTTTCGGCATACCTTCTTCAATGCCTTTTATGATCGGGAAAGACAATAATAAGCCCAAGGCACCGCCAAATCCCGATATTATCATTGATTCACCAAAAATTAATCCTGCCACGTGAAACGCGGAAAATCCTAAAGTCCGGAAAACTGCATATTCTCTTGTTCGCTCGCGAGCGGTCATAATCATCGTGTTGCCCAAAACCAGCATAATAATTCCAATGATTATAAAAGAAAGATAATTCATCGCGGTTATAATCGCTCCGGAAGCAGATATAAATCCCTGCTGAAACGCTCCTTCAGTCTCGGATTTTGTTTCTGCTTTAGAGTTGGCAAACAGGTTATCTATCTTGTTTGAAATTTCGGCGGATCGCGCAGGGTCTTTAATTTTGACAAGATACCATCCAACGCTGTTCGCGCGTAAAGGAGAGTTTTTCTCCATTGTTTCGTTCAAATATGTCCATTGAAAAAACATCTGCGTTGCATCTGTTGTTTTATCTCTTGGTCGATAGATACCGCGCACGGTAAAATCCCAATTCCCGGGATAAATATCTCCTTCTATCGGCATCTTGTCACCAATCTTAATGTTATATTCTTTAGCTATTCCGCTCCCGATAATGCAGCCGCGGCGGTCAGCAAGAAACGCCTCTTTTTCTTCTTTTGAAATCAGATATTCGGGATATACAGTAAATAACGTTTCCTCGTCTATGGCAAGGCGGGCAAAAAAATTATTTTTATCCTTATATACTCCTTGGAACCAATTCGCGAAAGATACGGTTTCCACTCCATCTATTGATGCGATTTTTTCTTTATAAGAGTATGGTAACGGGAAAATAAATGAAACAGCGTGGCGGGTAACCAAACGGTCAGGTGCTGAAGCATCAACACCGGCATACCAGGCAGTCACTACTGTCCGCAGGATGCAAAACGCGAGTACTGCAATAGCGATACCGACAACAGTTAACAAAGACCTCAGTTTATGGCGGGCTGAATTCCTGATTATAAGTTTAAGAATTTTCATTGGTCATATCTCCTTAAACTAAATCGCCTTTATCAAGGTGCTTAGTGATTCCTGCAATTTTTGCCGCGTTAGGATCGTGAGTCACCATTATAATAGTCTTTTTCATTTCTTTGTTTAGGCGTTCAAGCAAGGTTAGAATCTCTACCGCGGAGTTTTTGTCCAGATCGCCGGTCGGTTCATCTGCAACAATAATTGTAGGGTCTGTCACTATCGCCCGCGCAATAGCTACACGCTGTTCCTGCCCGCCGGAAAGTTGTTTAGGATAGTGGGACATACGATCCGCGAGTCCAACCACGGAGAGTGCAAATTCAACGCGTTGTTTTCGATCCGCTTTGGATAGCTTTGTCAAAAGCAGAGGCAATTCCACATTTTCAAAAGCGGTGAGAACAGGAAGCAGATTATAAAATTGAAAAACAAAACCTACATTATTTGCCCGCCATTTTGCAAGACTTGATTCACTCAGCGTGGCAATATCAACTCCGTTAATTTCAATCTTCCCTGAAGAGGGGCGGTCAATTCCGGCGATAAGATTGAGCAGTGTAGTTTTTCCTGATCCTGAAGGGCCCATCAACGCGAGAAACTCACCGGACTCAACATCAAAGGAGAGGTGGTTTAACACGGGCACGTTGAAACTGTCCCGTTTATATGACTTGGAAACGTTCACTAAAGATATAATTGAATTACTCATTTTAGTTCTCTTTATTATTCAATAATTTTAATTTTCTGATTATTTTTGAGATTTTGCAACGGATTCGTGACTATTTTCGCACCGCTCGTAAGACCGCTTTTCACTTCAATGTATGCCCCAAATTGAACTCCTGTCTGAATTGCAATTTTTGCAACAGTTTCATTGTCAACTTTATAAACAAACAAGCCTCCATCTTCTTTTACCACTGATGATGCAGGTATCGTAAGCATCGGCCGCGCATCTTCTTTGGATATTTTTTTATCCGGTTCATTCAGGAATTTCACCTTCGCGCTCATCTCGGGAAGCACGCGGCTGTCATATTCCTTAAAGCCAATCTTGACCATTACAGTTGCCTTGGAGCGGTCTGCAGTAGGGACAATTTTCGCGATGTATGCTTCATATTTTCTCTCTTGATATGCATCAAGAACAATTTCACAGGGCTGATTCATCTTGATCTTTTCAATATTCGATTCAGATACATCAGCTTCAACCTGCAAAGATGACATATCCGCGATGGTAACAACCGCCGCCTTTGATGCTGTGCTTGCCGCCATAGGAGCGACCACTTCGCCGACATCCGCATTTTTTGTCAATACAGTCCCGTCAAACGGCGCGCGTATTATCGTGTTTTCAAGTGAAACCTCTGCTCCTGCAACCTGCGCTTTGGCAATATCAATAGATGCTTTAGCTCTTTGGAATCTTGCTTCTGCCGTTTCAACTTCCGACTGTGTCACCGCGCTTGAAAGAAACAATTTCTTCGTTCTGTTATATTGATTTTCCGCATCTTTTGCATCTGCCTCGGCAAACCTCAAATTTGCTTTCATTTGGTCAAGCTGTGCTTTAATATCGTTATCTTCAAGCCGCGCGATGATTTGATCTTTCTTTACTTTATCGCCTTCCACCACGCCAAGAAATACTAACCTGCCCATACCTTTTGAAGCAACAGCCGCTTTACGCTGGGCAACAACATACCCGCTCGCGTTTAGTATAGCATTTGATTCTGAGGCAGAAGTAATAATGGCAGTTGAAACTTTAACTTCAACTGGACGAGTAAAAAAGGGGAGTACGACAAAAACAATTACCAAAACCAACGCGGCAACGCCAACAATCCAGTATATAATTTTCTTGATTATTGACGATTGAGACAAGTAGTCGTCATTTCTATTAATTTTTAATGTATTTAAGTCAGCATTCTTCGCTTCCATTACATCACCGGAATATTATAAAATACAGGTAACTATTTAGGGCAAAAAAAGCCCGAATAGGTTTGTAAGATAATAATTTTTTGTGTTTTTGATGTAAACTAAAACTAAATAGTCACGAATATTTCCATAAAAAGGCGGACATTTTTTGGTAATTACTCACGCGAAGAATATATTTTGAAGATGTAAGGGTTCTGAATAAGGATTCTTTCAGAAATAGCATACACAATTACTCACGCAAAGACGCGAAGGTTAGATTTTGGAGATGTAAGGACTAAGATTAAAATCACTACTTCAAATTATTTCCGGCAAAGTAACTACTTTAGTCTCCTGAAATCAAGAAAATATACGGTACTGATATTATGTCCCAAAGGGACTAAATTTGAATAACCGTGAGTGACAACT
>CAIYTF010000032.1 GCA_903929035.1 uncultured Ignavibacteriales bacterium | reverse complement strand
CCCCGCCCTTTCCCGTGAATTTTACAGCATTTGTCAAAAGATTTCTAATAACGGTACTTATCATTTTCTCATCGGCAAATATGTTTTCAACTTCCGTGCTTTCCCCGATAGAATCGGGACAAGCGCGGAAGATGGTAATTGCTTTTTGCCGTGCTCTTTCGTCTATTGATTTTATGCTCCGCGAAAAAACATCGGATAACCTTAGCTCTTTAGGAGTAAAATCGACCATATTTTTTTGAACCATAGCCCATTCCAATAGATTTTCCAACAACTGATAAACATTTACCACCGATTCACGCAATAAGTGACTCATTTGAACGAATTCCTCTATTGACAACATTTTGTCTTTAGCTGTCATCAGTTCGGTCAATCCCAATAATCCGGTGAAAGGACTTCTCAAGTCGTGAGCGATGATTGAAAAGAATTTGTCTTTTTCGGCATTTATTCTTTGAAGTTCTACATTAGTTCTGGATATTTCATCTTCCAAGTGCTTGCGTTCGGTGATGTCATTGACAACCGTATAACGCAATATTTTGTCATTTATAGTAATATCTTCTGCCGACATAAGAACCTGCCTGATGCTGCCGTCCTTGGTTCTTAAAGTGGCATCGATATTATAAATTTGGCCTAAAGACTTGGCTTTCTCCAACACGGACTTTATGACACTTTCGGTTAAAATACCCAGTTCAATCGGGGTTTTACCGATTACTTCATCTTTATCAAACCCAAGCACGTTGTAAAAGGCTTCATTCACTTCAATATATTCCCCTGTGACCAAATCGGTTAAACCGCAAATGGAGGGATTGAGATAAAACACTTTGGAGAATTTCTCTTCCGATAACTGAATCCGTGAAATGTCTTTAGTCACTCCGAAAAGCGCGGGCTTGCCGTCCCATAAGCCGGCAGTTACTATTGTTTCAGCCGGAATGAGAGTGCCTCTTTTTGTGATAAGCGGGAAGAGACAAGATACAGCCGGTACACTCAACATTCCGCCGACAATTTTGCCCACTTCGTCACGTTTCTCGGGCGCATACATCATTTCAAGCGATTTCCCCGTAAGTTCTTCTCTCGTGTAGCCGAGACGGTCGATAACGGTACTATTGGTATAAATAATATTCCCTTGTTCGTTAAGAACAAAAAGAAATTCATCAATAGTGTTAAAATATGATACGTAATTCTGATGAATTTGGTTTACTAAATCATCCGCCTGCTTGCGCTCGGTGATGTTACGTGAATGGATAATGCTTCTAATATGATTCCCGAGACTGTCATATTTAGCGTTTATGGTGTCTTCCAGCCAAACATATTCTCCTTCTTTGTTTAGTATCCGATATTCAAATCCAAAAGATTTTGCTTGTTCCGAATATGCCGCTTCAATTATATCTTGTACGTGCTTCGAATCATCTTCGTGGATTAAAGAATAAATCTGTTCCAAAGGAATATCTTCGATTGCATCTTTATCGAAACCGAGCATCTTTGAATATCCTTTTGAAGCATATTTCACTATGTTATCCTCGAAAAGAAGAACACCGTCTGTTGTGTTTTCAGACAGCAACCGATATTGTTTCTCGCTCTCCTGCAGCATCTCCTTCGCTTGCTTCCTCTCGACAAAGACCTCAAGCATTTTCGCCAAAAGCTCAACCAGAGTCCTTTCTTCCTTCAAAAACGAAACCTCGTCAAATGCAGGATTTTCTTCAAGGTAAAATACATCGATGGAACCCGACTTTTCTCCCGAAGTAATGATGTCCGCGGAAATTTTCCACGGCGTTTCCTTAAAGTTATCTGTTATAAATTCCTGTTCCTTGAAAGCGATTCTCGCGCAAGTTATCCCGTTGTAATACAAGCTATGAATGTGATGAACCACGCTCTCAAATATTGCCCCTATAGATTTGTCATCCTCCGATAAAAGTGTTGATATCTGATGAATGCAGTTAAGTGCTTTAACACTTTCACCGAGTACATTGCTTATTTTAGCCAGCTTTTCTTCCACCAACTTTCGCTCGGTTATGTCGCGCGCGGAAGCGTAAAGGTACTTGTGACTTTCAAGCGTGATCGCGGTTCCATAAATCTCGACATCCCGTACCTCACCATCCTTCCTGCGGAATTTTGTCGCGAACATAGCGGGTTTATCGATTAATTCGGCAATTTTATTTGAAAAATCTGTTTTTAACCATTGAATGTCCCAGTCAACAACATTCATTCGCGTCAGTTCTTCGCGGGTATATCCCAATAGCTTGCAAAACGGACTATTCATATCTACAACATTGCCGTACTCGTCAAGTATGTGTATGCTGTCGCTTGCCGTTTGAAGCAGGGTTTTGTTGTGTATAGCCAACGCGGCAAGAGCTTTCTGTGTTTTTATTTGCTCGGTGATATCAATCGCGGTCACGTGGCATTGCTCCATATTTTCGTCACGTATGCCGGTAAGGCGCGCGTACTTCGGAAAGTCTTCATTCGCCCCCGCCGATAGGCAGACTTCCCGGACTTCATTGGCTTTGCCGGAAAAGACTTCCTTGAGAAAAGAATTGAAAATAGGTTTCGTCTCATCAGTTACAAAAAAGCCAAACAGGCTGTTTATTAAAAGCGAGCGTTCTTTGCCAAGCATCTTAGATCCGCGGATGTTTAACCCGAGTATTTTGCCATCCTTGGAAAGAGTGAAATAACCGGACGGTGCGAAATCGTATAGATCGGTATATTTTTTTGCGGCGATTTCTGCTTTCTCTTTTGCCAGCAACAGCTCCTCATTCTTAATTTTCAGCTCAATCTGGTGTACTTCCAGTTCGTGAACGAGTTTCAGATAGTCGCTCTCGGAATTGTCAAAGCTCGATTTTTTATTATTCATCGATTCTTCTGCTTTTTGTCGCGTAGATAAGTTGTCTTGTTCCATAATAATTTGGCAATCTCTAATTGATGTTTATAACTCGACAGCTAATAAACAATATAAGCTATTTCTTTATGATTACCAAGCACTATCGCGGTCTTCGCGTGAGAAAGATTCAGGTGCTGCTTTTTTTGGTAATTGTAGCTTAAAAAAAACTAAAAGGTAACTACTCAGCCTCCTGAAATCAAGAAAATATATGGTACGGATATTATGTCCCAAGGGGACTAAATTCAAGAACAGGCTGAGTAGTTACCAACTATTAATGTATAATGTAGCGAAAGATAAGGTAGAGGTCAAGTCTTTACGAATATTAATTGTTGTATTTAATGATGACCTAAGACAAAGAACCGCATTAATCTCTTGCAAATTCCAAAAATAAACGGCATTTTTGTCAACATACTTACAAATAATGGTTTTATTATGCTAATTCAATTCACTGTTGGTAATTACAAAACATTCAAAGAGAAAGCTACACTCAGCCTTGTTGCTTCAAACTATGACAAAGAAACACGTGCTGAAGAAAATATAATGGTTAACGAAAAATTCAATCTGCGCCTGCTTAAAAGCGCGGTAATATACGGCGCGAATGCATCGGGGAAAAGTAAATTAATTGAAGCATTGCAGTTTATGCAGTGGATGATGTTGAATTCATTCAAAGAAACTCAAATTGGTGAGAAAATTAATGTTCATCCTTTTAAGCTTCAGACCGATTACGATACAATGCCTTCTTTTTTTCAAATTATGTTTATTTATGATAAAAAAATATTCAGATACGGCTTTGAGGCAACCGCAAATCATATAGATATTGAATGGTTATATCTGCGTGGACTAAAAAAGGAAATTACAATTTTTGAACGGAAGTCAGACAATTATTATTTCCATCCGGTGCAGTTCAAGATCGGGAAACTTTTGCAGAAAGAAAACTTTATTAGGAATAATGCCCTTGTGCTTTCTACTGCCGCTCAGTTTAATGATAAAATGGGAACTGATATATTGAACTCTATGAGAAATTTTCGCTTTATTTCACACTTTAATGATGAGGGTACAGAGAACTATACAAAAGGCCAGATAGCCAATCCTGAAAAAAAAGCAAAAATATTAAATTTTATCAAAGACGCTGACTTAAATATTGAGGATATCTCAATCAGAGAAACAAATAATTTCTTTACAGCCCCGAAGTATTCTCAAAAGTCTGCGAATACACCGGACAAAAACATAGAAACTTCCTTGAATACAATTTTTACCGAAGTGCGCACTGTGCATAAAAAATATAATGAGCTGAGAAGACATACTGAGTCTATTGATTTTTCTATGGAGAATGATGAATCTGCAGGCACACGGAAATTTTTCTATCTTGCAGGACCAATACTTGATTCTTTGGAGAATGGCTATACTTTGATTGCCGATGAACTGGATTCAAGATTACATCCGAATTTAGTATGCAAAATAGCAGAATTATTTAACTCCTCAATTGCTAACCCTTTGAATGCTCAGTTAATCTTTAATACGCACAATACAAATCTTCTTAGTTCCGGTATCTTCAGGAGGGATCAAATATGGTTTACGGAAAAGAACCGCTATGGGGCTGTAAAGTTATTCTCTCTTTCCGATATTAAGGTGAGAAGAACTGATAAATATGAAGAGGACTACATTGAAGGACGATACGGTGCTATTCCGTACCTTGCTTATTTTAATGAACGATTAGCTGCCGATAGGATGTAGAGCGGAAATAGTATGAGTTCACATAAAAGTTATCCCCGCAAAAACAAATCCCGCGGATTAGATAAAACATTAATCGTCCCAAACAATAAATTTTGGGAAAGACCTGTTGCCGGAGTAGAAGAAAGACAAAAAATTCTCATCTACTGTGAAGGAAAAAACACTGAACCATCTTATTTTCCTGAAATTTAAATTATTTTCTGCTGTTGTATATTCGTTTGGACAGGGCAGGAATACAAAATCCTTGATTGAAAGAGCTATTGAATTAAAAAGGATTGGAAATTATGATCAGGTATGGTGTGTTTTTGATAGAGATGATCACGGAGTTGGAAATTTTAATGCTGCAATAGAGATTGCACGGAAGAATAACATCAATGTTGCCTATTCAATTCAGGCTTTTGAATATTGGCTGATTCTGCATTTTGAAGATCACCAAGGCGGTAAAATGCACCGGCGGGATTATAATAAAAAAATTAATTCATATACTAATCCATTTGGAATAAATTTTGACGGGAATGGAAATAAAGTTATTACTGATGAACTTTTTGAATTACTTGATGGGGTTGATGAAATTAGTCAGAAACCCAGGATTGAATTGGCAATAAAGCGTGCAAAAAGAAATTATGAGAAATTCGATCACCGCAGTCCGGGCACAGAGGAATCATCATCAACAGTCTTTCGCCTTATGGAAGAAATTCAAAAATATTTATAACTGTTTAGGTACTCTAACAATTCTCCATTAGGAGATTGAGGTTTGTAGAAAACAGAGTAAACCCGTTATATTGTTTTCCCGTATGGGAATATATGTGTTTTCCCCGGCATCAATCCAATGCAGCAACCAAAACATATATTCCCATACGGGAAATCGTGGTCTTGGTTTTGCGCGGTTTCTACAAACATAAATTCCCTAACGGGAAACAAAAGAT
>CAIYTF010000031.1 GCA_903929035.1 uncultured Ignavibacteriales bacterium | reverse complement strand
GCACGGAGGGCAAAAATAATCAGGGAAAATATACAGGTTACAGGATTTCCTTCGGATATTGACGGAGCGAAGATGTTGGCGAGGGAAACGGATAATGGCAGGTTTGGTTTTCAAGACTGGATTATAGAAGTTATGCTCGGCGGTGTTTCAAACCCAAAGAAATCCGCGGACGGAGGTTTTGACGGATATTTGCCTTTCTATTTAACACAGGATAATAAAGGGGTTATTCTGATAGAGGTTAAGAGCGGCAATCTAACTGTTAAAAATATGAGAGAGTTTATTCAGGTTATTGAAAGACAAAAAGCAAATTTGGGCGTGTTTGTCTGCTTCGAGGAACAGGTAACGCAGCCAATGAGAGAAGAAGCAAAGCGGACAGGTTATTTTGAAAGTGAAAGTTATCCGGGTAAATATGATAAAATACAGATTTTAACGGTTGAAGATTTATTGGACGGCAGGGGAATTGCTTTGCCTTACAGAAAAGAAGCCTTCAAGACAGCCACGAAAAATCTTGACTATATTCCTGATGATGCAACATTACCGTTTGAATAGTTTGAGTAAATATCCTGAATTGGGCAGGTGAAAAAATAGAGTGAATTCCTTTCTATTGCAACAGAAAGGAATTCATCCAAATACTATTTCAAATTAAATGATTCAACAATCGTAAATTTCAAATCATCTGCCACAGGCACCATTAATAGCGAAGGACGTTCGATTTTAAATGCGGTCAGGCTTAAATCAAAATTCCCTTTTACTACTAATTTATCTTGGTCAATAGAGTATTTCAGGTTGAACGTGATTTCGTTTGTGACTCCGTGAAACGTCATTTTCCCTGTAATCTTTAAATTATCACTTGACTGCTCTATTGCCGTGCTGGAAAACTTTGCATAAGGATAGGTAATTGATTCTACTGTTTCCATAGCGTGTGAATCTCGGTTTGAATTGCCGCTATTGAACGAAATAACATCAACCTGAACAAAGACTCTTTTAACTTCCTTTTTGTCCGCTATGTACTCAATCTTGCAATAACCGTTTTTGCTCTCTGCCTCAAACTCGTGCATCGGGTGAGTCATTTTGTATTTAAGAGAAGATTCAGCTTTTACAGATTCTATGAATTTTGACTGCGCGAACGCGGACGAAAAAAATAAAAAGCTAAAGGCTAAGAGAATAACAAATTTAAATTTCATCGTGTTTCCTTTATAATGATATTACTATCATTGCAGATGTAAATAGCGCGGTAGTGATATATCCGCCTAATTGGTGAACGTGCGCGTTTTTTGCATCGAAACCTTGTGGATGGTTTGGTCCCCGTTCTTTAATATTTGCCGCGAGAATTGGTGTGACTATCATACCTATTACGTGTCCCCAGGCAAGAGCCTTATGCCAGGTTGTTGTACCGCCGTCATCTCTGCGTACAAGCGGCGGAGGTGTTAAAATTGCCAATGCAGCGGTAAGGGAATAGGTTAGTATAGTTGTGCCGATTAATGCTGAATGAACATCGCCAAATTTTTTGTCTCCGCCGGCATCAATTGTTTTTTGCCCGTAATAGCAGGCTCCCAGCATCATTGCCACGGTTGCAAAACCGGTTACCTGATGAATAGATAACATAGTCCTCCTGACTTTTATTTCATATTTACGGGATTCCGGTGAAATTTCGCTTGCTAAACCAATCTTTCGCGTTAGTCCGCTTTCACCCCAGAAAAATCTTTCTGCAATACTGATATTGGCGGGTAATAGTTCCGGTTTAGGTGCATCTTCAAATCCGCCGCTCTCGAATGAATCTTGGGCTTTACCGCTATCAGGTATAGCCGCTGTTGAAATCTTTGTATCCTGCAGCATTGCAGTTGGTGAAGCAGCAGCGATTTCTTGCGCCCTGTTTTGCACGGATAAAATTAGTAGAAGCAGTGTTATGAATAATGCCATAAAACCATAGTTTCGCATAAGAGTCCTTTTATTTGTCATTGAAAGTAAGAATGTATTTAAGTAATAAAATATCAAATAAAATATAATGAAATTAAACCGTAAAAATCAGATTGACACGAAATTATATAGTACAGTGTAGTGCGGATTAGGGACATTTTAGTTCTTGTAAAGAAATAACATTTACATCTTCTAAATTTAACTTTCGCGGTATTCGCGTGAGAAAGTAATATATATTTCATAAATTGCGTGAGAAAATTCATATTATTCTTTTAAATATTGTAACCGTGAATTATTACCAAGATACAATTATTGCTCTTGCAACACCTTCGGGTGTTGGTGCAATCAGCGTCATTCGGCTCAGCGGCAGTGACGCGTTCAGGCTTACAGATAAATTATTTCGGGGGAAGACAGCTATATCATCTGCTAAATCGCACACTATCCATTACGGCAAATTAGCTGCACCGGATGGGGAAGTTATTGATGACTTATTAGTATCTGTTTTTCGCGATCCGAATTCATATACCGGCGAAGATATAGTTGAACTTAGCTCACACGGCAATCCGCTAATTTCCCAAAAAATCATTTCACAGTTTCTTGCAGCAGGTGCCCGTCCGGCAGAGCCGGGTGAGTTTACTAAACGTGCATTTCTGAATAACCGGCTCGATTTAGTTCGCGCGGAAGCAGTGGCAGAAGTAATTAATTCAAGAACAGCTGTATCCCTTCGCGGTGCCCGCGATCAATTGGACGGGCTGCTCTCTTTAAAAGTAAATGAGCTGCGTTCTATGCTTATTAATACATCATCCTTAGTGGAGCTTGAACTGGATTTTGCCGAAGAAGATGTGGAATTTGTTGAACGCGGTGCTTTAATTGCCCGGGTAAATAATATTATCGCGGAAATTGATTTGTTGCTTTCGACATATTCATTTGGTCGAGTAATTCGTGACGGTATAAACCTTGCTTTGGCAGGGGAGCCGAATGTAGGAAAATCATCCTTACTCAATTATCTATTGAAAGAGTCGCGTGCTATTGTCAGCGAGATACCCGGCACAACGCGGGATATTATTCGAGAAGAAATTACTATTAACGGCATTTTATATAAAATTTATGATACCGCGGGAATCCGTGAAACATTTGACCCTATTGAAATTGAAGGAGTGAAGCGAAGCAGAAAAGCTATTGTTGAAGCTGACCTTGTAATTTACCTTTATGATCCGGAACATCCTTATACCGATGAAACCTATAACGATATTATTTTCCTGAAAGACCCGGGACGTGTTATTAAAGTTGTGAATAAAATTGATTTAGCGGATTCTGTAAACATTTCGGGAGATATAAAAATATCCGTTAAGACAGGGGAGGGAATCACCGGTTTATTGGAGCATATTAAAAAATTAACATACGGTACCGCGAACTATTCCGAACAAACAATAATTATAACTTCATCGCGTCATCATAATTGTTTAGCGCGCGCGAAAGAAAGTTTGCAAACCGCTTTAACTGCAATTGATTCAGGATTGAGCGGGGAATTTATTGCAGTTGATCTGGCAAGAGCTGCCGGTAATCTTGGTGAGATAATCGGTCTTGTTACTTCGGAGGATGTGTTAAATAATATTTTTATGAAATTCTGTATCGGGAAGTAAGGGCTTGTAAAGAAATAACTTTTACATCTTCTTTGTGAATATTTAGGAATTACAATTGTTGCACATTGATGCACCGCGGCGGTTTTCCAAAATCCTTTTACGAAACTCCTGATATTTTTCTGAATGCCATATTTCCGTGAATGATTTTTGGTTTATATCTCCAAGCGGATACATAGCGTCTTTATCAAAGCAGCAGGGAACAATCTTCCCGTCCCACGTGACAACCGATGTTTTCCACAACTCAAAGCATTGGTTTTTTAATTTTGATTTTATTTTTAGATCTTCACCGTCAAGTATATATCGGCTATATTTTTTATTTCGCGGCATAAATTTACGTGCATTTTCCGCTGAAGATATTTGCATTGTCTTTAGAGTAACTTTATCAACTCCAAGCATTTTGCCGTATCGAATAACTTCATCAACTTGATGTTCGTTTGATTTCATAACAATGAATTGTAATTCTATAAATGGCGTTTTCGCGTTTAGCTTTTTCTTTGTCTCGATAAGCAGATTCAATGCCGCATCTGCCTGAGCAAACGTGCCTCCGACTCTATATGCTTTGTAGGAGTCCTCATCCAGGCCATCCATAGAAAAAATCAATCTGTCGGGAGCTTGTTTAATTATTTGCCCGGCATTATTTTTGCGGATAAGCGAGCCATTGGTACTGACGGATACATATAGTTTTTTTTGCCGCGCATAAGATATCATATCATAGATTTGTTTATTGATGTATGATTCCCCCTGCAGATAGAGATGCACAGAAAAAGTATCCAGAGCAATCAGATCAATAAGTTTTTGAAATATTCCGGTGTCCATCATACCGATAGGACGTGTTAGTCTGCCTTGTCCTGATGAGCATTCAGGACATTGAAAATTACATCTGTTGGTTGGTTCTATATAAAAAAATACAGGCTTACCCCACACTATTGGCTTTCTTGTTACAATAGACAAGAAATAGGATATGAAGATTTTATACGCGTTGAACGCTCTTCTAAAGGTTAGATTCCTGAATGAGTTTAGTGTTTGCCCACAAATAACTTTTACATCTTCTAAATATAACCTTCGCATCTTCGCGTGAGAAAGTGTTAATGTTATTTCTGAACAAGTCCTTAGCTCCATAGAGGCTGCAATTAAATTGCTTTTCTTAAAATAATGGTATTTAGATTAAAAAAGAATCCCTTCTTTGAAAGTGAAACTTCCGATATTTCAAATCCGGCTAACTTATTTAACCTGCTAATAAACTCGTCCAAACTAAACTGATGAGGATGAAGAATATCAATTGGCAGCAGCCTGAAAAAGGGGCGGAAAAATAGTTTGGAATGAGTGTCAACACTCAGAACAAGAATTCCCCCGGGTGCCGCGAGGGCTGCCAATTTCTGAAGAGAACTTTCTGCATCAATAAAATGATTGATGGCGTTCAGGCAAAAAATAAGATCGTATTTTGTTTCGGTAGAAAATTGTTCGAATGCCATAGTATGAAACGAAACATTCTTATACCGCTTCTTTGAAAAATGCGGAAGATGTTTTTCATATTCATCGAACAATGGGTCGATTGCATCTATCTTATGATTATCCCATATAATGAAAATTCCTGCAGGACCGGCACCGACATCAAGTATTTTTGCAGCGGGAGTAACCTCAATTCTCGTCTCTAATTCATCAAGACACGTGTGCCAATATTTTTTTTTTGAGGCAAGATAGTCTTCCGGTGTTTTATGCCGAAGGTATCTTTTCCACCATCGAATTTCAAAGTATTGCGCGATCCGCCATCTCTTAGTTGAATTCATTTGACTTTTACAAACATCTTATCAAATACCCTCCGCATTTCAAATATCGAAATTCCGTAAGCAACCGCGACATTTAGCGACTGCTTTATCCCGTACTGCGGAATTTCTAACGCTATGTCGCACATATCAAGCAGTTCCTGATTAACACCGCTAATTTCATTTCCGATGATTAGCAGCGCGGGCATCATAGTTTCTGCAACATCAAAACCGGATACGCTGTTTTCCGCGAGTTCGAGTGCAATAATTTTATATCCAAGAGCTTTATATTTTTCAATAACAGGGAGCGCGTTTTCAGCATATTCCCATTGCACGCTTTCAGTCGCACCCAGCGCGGTTTTCATTACCTCACGGCGGGGCGGGGCAGCAGTGTAACCGCATAGATAGAGTTTTTCGATCATCGCGCCGTCTGATGTGCGAAAGATTGAGCCTACATTATATGAGCTTCGGATGTTATTCAGAAGTACTGCAACGGGCAATTTTTGCACGCTATGCGCTGTTTCAAGCGTGGCTCTGTCAGCCGATATTTCACTTCGCGTGAGTTTTTTCATACTTATATTTGAGTAACTGCCAGCTGTCCGCAGGCGGCGGCAATATCTTGTCCTTTTGTGTTTCTGACCATAACGGTTATGCCTGCTTTCCTAAGTTTCCCTGCAAAGGTCGCGATTCGTTCGGGTGATGATGGCTTCAATTCAGCCGCTATTCCCGTGGGATTAATGTGAGCAAGCGAATTGAAAGGGATAATATTTATTTTCGCGGGAATTTTCCGGCACAAAGCAACGAGGGCTTCCTCATCTTCGCGCCTATCGTTAATGCCGGATAGCATAACATACTCGAAAGTTACACGTCCACCGGTTTGCTCCAAGAAATATGTTACTGCTTCAAGGTTTTTAGCGAGCGGGTATTTTTTGTTAATTGGCATAATACGGCTGCGGATTTCTTCATAACACGAGTGCAATGAAAATGCGAGTTTGACGCGCAGTCCCGTATCTGCAAGTTCATAAATTTTTGCAGGGATACCGGAAGTTGAAACCGTGATTTTTCTCAGGCTCACTTCTTTGGTTAATTCTTCCGAGAATATAGAAAGTGATTTTACCGTTGCTTCGTAATTGAGCAACGGCTCGCCCATACCCATATATACAATGTTGGTTATTGGTTTTGGGTATTCCCTGCCTCCTAACAGGTATTGGTCAAAAATTTCGCCGGCGGTAAGATTTGCTTTGTATCCCATCAATCCCGTCGCGCAAAATTTGCAATCAAGCGGACAGCCGACTTGAGTGGAAACGCAAAGCGTAACGCGGTCGCTTTCAGGAATGATAACCGATTCGATAACGTGGTCTTGGTTCGTACGGAACAGGAACTTTACAGTTGCACCATCAATAGACTCGATTTTTTTATCAAGAGAGAGAGCAAGCAAACCGTATTGTTCTTTCATTTTTTCCCTGAATGATTTCGGAGTGTTTTGCATCTCTGAAAAATCGGTGACGCGGTGATTATACATCCAGTTAAATACCTGCCGAGCGCGATAGCGGGGTTCACCCATTTCAAGAAACAGGCTGCTAAGCTCAGGAAGGCTTAACCCTTTTAATGTGTTTTGTTTGAGGGACATTACGAAACTTCAGATTCGAGAATGGTTAAAAACTTTTGCTTGTATCTAAATTCCGCATTATTATCAACTCCCGCTAACCCGCTTTTTATCAAATGCGCGTTAATAAAAGTCTTGTTTTCAAGATATAAATAACCAAGTAAATTACTCTCACTGTCATATTTCAATGTATCATACTTAAGGAAAACGTGCTTTCCCTTTGTTTTGTTTTGAAGATATGCAACAGCTTTGCCGTTGATATTTTTGTCTTCTTTGATTCCTATAAGTTTGACCGTCAAGTCATTGCTTAAACGAACTTTCTCCGCGCTTATAACTTCCTTGACAGTAAACAGTTCTTCTCTATTTGTAGAACTGTTTTTGTCAATCTTTGAACCAAATTGAAGTTTCTTAATATCGATGATATTGTTGAGTATATGCGGGTCTTTAAATATATATGGCTGAGCTTGAATTTTACTTTTAAAATCAATAGTTGTTTTTTGCTCAATAAACTCATAAGCGGTGCCATTTATATCGGTATGCGAGACTCCTAATTTTTCTTTTATAAGAGGGATGAACTCCGGATTAATCTCAAAGCCAGCGGAGTTTCTATCCAATGTTTTTGCAGAAAGAGATGTAGTACCGCTTCCGGCAAATGGATCGAGTATTGTTTCGCCGATAAACGAAAACATTTTTATCAATCTACTTGGCAGTTCGTTGGGGAACATAGCTATATGATTTGTCTGCCTTGCCCCTGCAAAATTCCAATGCCCTGCAAAAAATGTATTCCACTCCTCGCTTGTCATTTTGGATAATTCTTTTTGTTCCGGTGTCGGTTTTGGCGCATCGCCCAATTTCTTAAAAACCAGAATAAATTCATAGTCAAGTTTCAAAATGCCGTTGCGGGGAAATGGATAAGAACCCATTTGTATGCCTCCGCCGGTCGTGTTTGATGTAGTGACTTTTTGCCAAATAATTGCACCCATATAATCGAACCCGATAATTTCGCAGAATTTGATAATTTCTTCCCGTATGGGAATTACTTTATACCGCCCATAATAAACCGAGCGGGCAAACTGATCCCCGATATTCACGCATAGACGGCACCCGTTATGTAATGCCCTGTAACATTCTGCCCAAACCAAGTTTAGGTTATTGATATACTCTTCATAGCTATCGTTATATCCAATCTGATCAGAGGTACCGTAATCTTTGAGCTGCCAATAGGGAGGAGATGTAATAACTAAATGTACCGAATTATCAGGCAATTCGGTCATTTGCCTGCTGTCGCCTGTTATTATTTTATGATGTGTTTTCAAATATATAATATGTGGTTTAGGAGTGTTATGCTTTACTATCGTTGCAAATATACGAAAATTTCATACAATAGTTTTTTTGATTACAGATTCCTCAAGCATAACCTTGCACCTTATCAAGCAAATAATCGGGAATTCCGACACCGGTATCTGTTACAGATATTTCCGCCATCCCAGCTTCCGTCTCCTTTTCTCCGATGGTAACTTCCCCGCCTTTTTTGCTGAATTTTACAGCATTTGTAATTGTTTAGGTTAAAAAACCGAGCAACTATGATTGTAGGATAATAAAATTTCGTATTTTTGAAACATTAAATAAATCGGGAACACGTTAATACAAGCAGGCACACCAGATAAAGTTAAAATTATTTCATTATGTTCGTGTTCAAATTTCTCTAATTCAAGCTAAACAGTTACTTTTTATCAATAATTAAGGCAAAATAGTTACAAAAAAATTAGATGGTCGGATTGACCTGATCTATGCCAACACGCATATCGACAGTCTCATCCATACTACGGCGATTATTCGAAATTTCGATAGGAAAATAATAATTCAAAAAAGTTATGAAAGAAAAACTGCGCGACATTATTTGTAAATATGGACCCAATGTTGTTGAAGAAAAAGAAGAACTCGAATCTATTATTAATACCTTGCTTTTGGATGAAAGCAAGAGAGAGTTGAATACATTAAAGATGGCTTTGCGTGAAGGTGTTGTCAAAGAGTTGAACGATGGCGGTGAATCCCGCGCGGGGATATGCGCTTCGAAATTGACCGATGAGTACGCGATTGAAAAGGATATATCCAATTGGGCGGTTGAAACTTGGTTTTTTGCGCTAACCGGAAAAGAGATTATCCTGTCCATTCCATCGAAAGTCCGAAACTCCAAGTCCGCGGAATCACGAATCGAGAAACCGTTGAATCCGGCGTTCGTGGAAAAAGACGATATGGTGTTTGTGAAAGGCGGCTATTTCCTTATGGGCAGCAACGAACTCGAAGATGAAAAGCCGATTCATAAAGTATGGGTGGACGATTTTTATATTTGCAAGTATGAAGTGAGGCAGAAAAAGTGGATGAAATTAATGGGTAACAACCCGAGTTATTTCAAGGGCGATGACCTGCCGGTGGAATGCGTGAATTGGAACGATGTGCAGATTTATATACGGAAACTGAACAAGAAAACCGGAAGGAAATATAGATTACCGACCGAGGCTGAGTGGGAATATGCTGCTCGGGGCGGAAATATGAGTAAATCCTATAAATTTAGCGGCGGCAATAATCTTGACGAAGTCGCCTGGTATTTCAGTAATTCCGAAAACAAAACGCATCCCGTGGGAACCAAAGAACCAAACGAATTGGGTCTCTACGATATGTCCGGCAACGTGTGGGATTGGTGCAGCGACTGGTATGACAATGATTATTATAAATACAGTCCAGAACGGAATCCGAAAGGTGCCATCGGAGGCAGCAAGCGTTCTCTTCGAGGCGGTTCTTGGGATTATAGCGATTATAGTTGCGGCTCATCGGTTCGCGGCTACAGCAACCCGGATGTCAGATATAGCGTTATCGGTTTCCGAATCATCGAGGACTTGTAGTGTCGCGTCGCTCCTGAATCAATTGATCCTCCCCCCTTTATAAATTCTTCTTTCCCGATAATTGAAGTGTAAAATAAAAGGTACTCCCAACGCCTTCCCTGCTTTCCACCCAAATTTTGCCTTTATGTTTTTCTACAAATTCCTTGCATAGAATTAGCCCCAAACCCGTGCTGGGTTCGCCCTCTGTTCCGGTTGTGCCTACTTTTTCACCAGCTATGAATAACTTGTCAATAACATCCGCGGGAATGCCGACACCCGTATCTGTTACCGATATTTCCACCATCCCTGCTTCCGTCTCCTTTGCTCCAATGGTGACTTCTCCGCCTTTTTTAGTGAATTTTATAGCATTTGTCAAAAGATTTCTAAGAACTGTACTAATCATTTTCTCATCGGCAAATATTTTTTCAACTTCCGTGCTTTCCCCGATAGAATCGGGACAAGCGAGGAATATGGTAATTGCTTTTTGCCGCGCTCTTTCTTCTATTGATTTTATGCTAAGGGAAAAAATATCGGATAACCTTAGTTCTATAGGAGTAAAATCGACCATATTTTTTTGAACCATAGCCCATTCCAATAGATTTTCCAACAACTGATAAACATTTACCACCGATTCACGCAATAAATTACTCATTTGAACAAATTCCTCAATTGACCATTTATTGTCTTTAGCTGTCATTAGTTCGGTCAATCCCAGCAAGCCCGTGAAAGGACTTCTCAAGTCGTGGGCGATGATTGAAAAGAATTTGTCTTTTTCGGAAT
>CAIYTF010000030.1 GCA_903929035.1 uncultured Ignavibacteriales bacterium | reverse complement strand
TCCCAACGGGACTATATTTGAATAACCGTTAGTGCAAACTCACGGAAAAGTAAGCCCAACAAATAACATACCCGAATGGGGCGACCTAACTACGCGGCGTGAATTTGCCCCCTTCGGGGACATAGATGCTTTTTATCATTCTCCCGTGAGTTGTCACTCACGGTTATTCAAATTTAGTCCCGTTGGGACATAATATCCGTACCTTATATTTTCTTGATTTCAGGAGGCTGAGTAGTTACCTTTACTGAAATATATTTAATTCACCTTTATATTAAAGATTTTACTTGTTTTTGTCAAGAACCTTTTCTCTAAATTATTTTAGATGAATATACATTGTAGGGGCGGCCTAATAATCAATAAATGTACATATTTTAAATAATTATCAAATAATGCTTTTTTTTGTTATTTTTGTTAAAATTTCAGTGTAAATTTATATATGCATTGTATCACTTATCGTGATTCTATAATGGTTTGTTTGGGTAACGAAAATTATATACCTCGATATTAAACTTGACATATAAGCATATATTAGGTGTTGGTAAGGAGTAATACATTACACGTGCCAACATAAACAGGAGATGAGGCTCTAAACAGGAGGGAATATTTTTTTTATGCTCCCTATAAAAACGGCAAAATTCAATTTCCATTTTGAGAAATTTTGATATCCGAATAGTAACTATTATAGAAACAATAATTTCAAAAACAAAGAGAGACCTATGAACATTGAAATTCACACGCTTGCATTTCTATTGAGTCTGACAATTTTTATTCAGTTTATTGTACTACTGTTTGCTTATTACAAAAATCGGCGTTTGAACGCCGAAAACATCGAGGCTATAGAAAACCTTGAACTTATTTTCAATACAATTCCCGACGCGATTTTAATAATAAATTTTGAAACCGGCTCGTTTGTTCAGATTAATGATGGATTTAGCACGATGACAGGATTCACTCGCGGTGATGTTATTGGGCAATCTTCTTTGAGCATTAATCTTTGGGATAATCCGGATGAACGCTTAATCTTTCTTTCGGAGTTAAAGAAAGGATTTATTGATAACCTTGAATTTATTCTAAGACGAAAAGATGGCAGCAACGTTGTTGTGTCTATGTCGGCTAAAATATTACAAATTGACGGCAAGCCGCACGTTGTTAGTATCATTCACGACATTTCAAAACGCGAGGAGGCAAAATCAGCCTTGCAAAAGGATCATTCAAGACTTGAACTCGGGATGACTGTTGCCGGTATGGCTTGGTGGGAAATGGATATAGTTACCGGAAATGTTATTTTCAATAAACGAAAAACCGATATTCTTGGCTACAAGTATGAAGATTTTAAGCATTATAACGATTTTATGCAATTGGTCCATCCTGAAGATGCGGACAAAGCGATGGATATAATGCGAAAGCATTTCAAAGGGGAGGTGGATAAATATGAAACTGATTATCGCATATTAACTGCTTCAGGTGAATATCGGTGGTTTTACGATATTGGCTCTATTCAAAAAAGAGATGCTGCAGGAAGACCGCTTCTTGTTACCGGTCTTGTTATCGATGTTACTCAACGCAAGCGGGCGGAAATCGAGATTCTTGAGATTAAAGAAAAACTGGAAAAGATTAATTCTGAAAAGGACAAATTTTTTTCCATAATAGCGCACGATTTACGGAGTCCATTTACAGGGTTCTTGGGTTTGACACAAATGATAGCCGAGGATGCGGGGAATTTATCTGTTGAGGAACTTGAAAAATTAGGGTATGGAATGCATCAAACAGCGAATAACCTGTTTAACCTGCTAAAAAACTTACTCGAATGGTCACAGATGCAAAGAGGTTCAATGGGATTTGAACAAAAAGAAATATCACTATCAAACTTGATTGCCGACAATATAAACACCCTAAAAGGTAGAAGCGAGCAAAAAGGTATTAAGGAATGAATTAAAAATAAGTGATAACAGTTCATAAAATATAGTTACAATTGTGTTATGAATAAAAATGAATATAATTTTGATATTGAAAAGGCCACGATACTTTTCTTTAATAATTTATCTGAAAAAG
>CAIYTF010000029.1 GCA_903929035.1 uncultured Ignavibacteriales bacterium | reverse complement strand
GTACAGACGCCACCTTTGGTGTTACAGGCTTAATCGTGTTTAACAGTTTATCCTCTGATTTTTTTGCATGATAGAGATCCCATCGCTGTTGGAGATTCATCCAGTAGTCAGCCGACATGCCAAAAAATTTGGCTAACCGTAGTGCTGTTGCCGGTGTCACACCCCGCCGGCCATTAATGATTTCATTGACCCGCTGATAAGGAACATGGATAGCGTCAGCTAACTGACGTTGCGTGATTTCCATAGGGTTCAAAAATTCCTCCAGCAGCATTTCTCCGGGATGAGTCGGTGCCCGATGCGTTGGTATGCGTATCATAGTCACTTCTTGTTGGCTTTTAATGGTAATCAGTGATTTCAACATCTTCCGGCCCAATAGAAGACCATTGGAAGCATATTCTGTACTGGTCGTTTAATCGAATACTGAATTGTCCTTTACGATCGCCGGACAAGGATTCCAAACGGTTTCCCCGGGGGAATGCGCCACTCGTCAAGGGTAAGAACAGAATCAAGCTGATCAAGTTTTCTGTACGCCTGTTTCTAAAATACTGAAGGACAGATTCTCGCCGTTTTTTTTGTCGGATTTCCGTTAAAAATATCCTCAGTTGCCTGATTCTTAAAAGAGTGTATCATGTTAACACGGCTATCATGCTATTTTGTTCCAAATTACACAAAATCCTGAGATAGTCAAACGAGAAATAGCCCGTGAGGCATTGCATGACGTCAGAATTCATCGGTAGATTCGGTGGACATCTCCATGTTGTAAACCCAGGTGTGCCGGTTTTCCGATGAATCTGGTTTGCAAGAAAACCGCTGAACAGAGCCAGTTGCTGATGGCCGTGCACGACATCCTTCGTATCGTCAAAATCCAGGACAATGACCTCGGGAGCCTCGACATACGAAGCGAAAAAATGATCCACAAAACCCTCTGCAATCCGATAGAGATTACGACGGGTAATCATGTTTTCCAACCTGCTGAACGTTGGTTGATTGGCTAAATCAAGGCCGGTTTCAGGTAAACGAGCTTGATCAGCATGCTGATGATGCCACCATCAAAATCCAGAGCAACTTTTATGACGAATAATTCAGGATAAATATTTTGAAATATATCTGTACTTTACAGCTTAAAAACTTGGCACCAGCTTGCAAAAAGTATTAAAACATGCACTCGATCATGCCAAAATCAAAAAACCAGTAACGCTTTATTGTTTGCGGCACTCTTATGTAACTCATTTACTGGAAGCAGGAACGGATCTACGTTACATGCAAGAACTATCTATACCCACGTATGCGAACAGAGTTTACTGAAAATTTCCAGTCCCGTTGACAATTAGTAAAAAATATTATGCACCTCAAAGGTATATAAAACATGCCAGAATAGCTGGCTTTATACACCTTTTGGTGGGATATGGTGCATAGATAAAGGAGTTACAAGCCATTTTAAAAGCGACCTACAATGCCATTACAACCATATAGCGGAGAGGCCTTTGTTGCGTTCCTTGACATTTCGGGATTCAAGGAACTTATGAAGCAAAATAATAGAGCATTGAAAGCACTTAATAAACTTTATCAGACAGGATTTGACTTAATCAATAATGGAGGCGGGATAGAAGGACTTTTCGTTTCTGATTGCGGATTTTTGTTTGTCGAAAATACTGATGATGCTTGTGCTGACTTTAAAAAATTGATAGAGGGAATAAAACGAATTAACAGAACAATGCTCGCTGACAGTTTTACAACTGTTGCTTCTGTTGCGTTTGGACAATTTAAATATCAAGACAAACTTGAGATAGAAGGGATTGAAAAGAATGCAATTTATGGCGGTGCTTATGTTGAAGCATTACTTGATTTAGAAAAGGGAATCCGAAAATTAAAGCTGGACAATGCCGTGTAGTAATAAAAAATTTACCACAAGTAGTGAGGACATATCTTGAAACAAAGTCTGATGACTTTGCGAAATTGTTTAGGTCTATGTCAACCAACCATAAACACTACTACTATTATTGGAATCTTGAAAAAGAAAATCAGATTGAGGAATTTGAAAAACAATACAACGATAGTTACAAATTAGTTTACCAAGGAATAATAGATTCTTTAAAACATTTTGCTCTTTAGAAATGAAAATTGAACTTGAAAATATCATTGATGAAATTGGTGCATTAAAAACACTGGACTACAATTCCAAATTCAATATTGCTATTATTTCTACAGACAAAGGATACCAGCTTTTATATGACATCAACTCTCAAAAAGTAATTTTACATAATCTTACTTCTGATAGACTACTTTTATCGGATTCACTTAACGACAGAAATATTCTGTGGTTGTGGGGAAACTCAGTTGCCGTATCAACAGAAAAACAGTTTAAAGAGTTTGTTCTAAATAAAGGCAACGGTATCGGGTATAATCATTACTCATCAAAACTGAATAAAAGTTTTTTTATTGGTAATGAGTTTATAGCAAAATATCTACCTTTAAAAAATTGGATTATAATACTTGGTATGGCTGATAACTCAGTGGGTGAAGGCAAAACTACTCATTGGGATAATCGCTCTTGTCTCACAATTTGGAATTTATCAAATGGTAGTTTAGAATTCGCATTTCAGCCATCTTATTCTTATGGCGGCTTTTATAGAATCGAAGTTACGGAAGATGAAAAGTATTTTTCATTCGCACAAGTTTATGAATGGGATGACCTGTATGTCTTTAATTTAGAAAAAAAAGAACTAATCAAAGCATTCATTTATGACGAAAATTCTTCTTGTAAAAATGATAATGAGATTTTAGGACGGCTTTGCTTCATCAACAATGACGAACTTTTTATGTTGCCTCATTTTAGTTATGATGGCTTAAATGGCGAGTTCAGGGTTTTTAATCTCAAAGACAAAACTGTAACGCATATCATTCTTGATGCAAAACGCTTAGAACAACTCAACTTTAGCGTTGATGATTTTGCCATTTACAAAGAAAATAATTTAATATTTCTCGTGATTGAAGGAACTATAAAATGTTTTGATTATTCTGAGTTAATAATAAATAAAAAACTAATAGAACAAGAAATTACTTTTGAAGTTTCTATTCCAAAAGTTCAATGCGTTTCAGTAGATACTATAGGGAATAGACTTATTTGCCTAACTAATGATAATGAGATTGTCATAACAGAATATAATACCATAAGGAAAATACAACTAAACATTCAGACACTAAACGGACACTGGACAGAGGGATTTGCACTTGACTTGCATACCTCCTCATCAACTCCAATTGGGGTTAACGAACAAGGCAGGACAATCTTTGACACAAAAAGACCAGAGATTGCGGAACACTTATATCAACTGAAGTATCGTTCCGACAAGTCACACATAAATATAATTGCACAGGAGGCAGCGAACTTTATTAACAGTAAGAAAAATTGGCAACTACATAAACTCATTCATATCCCGCCATCAGACACGACAAGGAATTTTCAACCTGTTTATGAACTTGCAAAAGCAATCGGAATAATCTGTAAATTAGATGTGGATTTAACAACATTGAAAAAACTGAAATCAACAGGTCAATTAAAAACCATAGATGACCCAGAAGAAAGAAAAGAAATTTTGAAAGACGCATTTGATATTACGACTAACATTCTTGCAGGGAAAAATGTTTTACTTTTTGACGACCTTTTCCGTTCAGGCGAATCACTTAATGCAGTTTGTGACATTGTCAAAAACAAAGGCAAAGCAGCAAATGTTTATGTATTGACCATTACTAAGACCCGTTCAAAGAGATGAAAAACACAGAATATAATTGGTTTAAATTATTCAATGCAAGTGGCTTTGGAGCAAAAAGCATTCACTATATTTTTCATAATCTCCAAACTCACCATCTCACAATTAACGACCTATTTCAACTTGACGTTTCACAACTTCAAAACTATTTTCCTGAAATCGGCAGAGGAAAATATTCAAGAGGAAGTTTATCAAGTTTGAAGCAACTTGATGAAATTAAAATTTACAATTTCTTTCAAAAATTAAAAGAAGAAAAAGTTCACATTGTTGTGCTTGATGATGAACGCTATCCGAAATCTGTTTTACAGAATATGCTGGATAATGCACCGCCAATTTTGTTCTGTAAGGGTTATCTTCCACTTCTTAATTCACAAGGAATTTCAATAGTTGGTTCAAGAGATGTTGATGAATTTGGAGTAATGTTGACAAAAAGTATTGCTTCTAAACTCGCAGAGAACGGATACAATGTTACTTCCGGTTATGCTAAAGGAGTTGATACAAGTGCTCATTTAGGGGCTTTAGAGGCCGGCGGGACAACGACAATGATTTTAAGTTTCGGAGTAAATCATATCAGCATTAAAAGAGAAATAAAAGATTTGGATTGGGAACGAAATTCTTTATTCGTAACACAGTTTGCGCCCTATGACAAATTCTCTGGACAAAATGCAATGATGAGAAATAAACTTGTTTGTGCAATGTCGCAAGCAATCGTTGTAATCGCATCGGGACCCGAAAGAGATACCGAAGGAAGAATTAGCGGAACTTATGACGCAGGAAAATCTGCTCTAAAAATGAATATTCCTGTTTTCGTTTTAAGTCCTCAAATTTTAAAACCAACTCTACAGGGCAATATTGACCTTATTAAATTAGGAGGTATAGAATTTTCAAATGGTAACGACATAGTAAATTATTTATCGGAACATAAAAGAGAACCTATCCTTGTTCAAGAACCAAAAGAAACATATCATAAAACCGCATCAAAAATTAAGGAAGGAAACACGACAAAATCAAAAAAGAAAACAATATCTAAAACAGACGGACAAACATCGTTGAACTTATAAAAAAAAGAAAAACGGCTTGTAACAGCGGGTTTAAGAAATGCGGGGGACAGTGCGTAATGGAACATTTGTATTTCAATCAAACTTTTGTGCTGACGGACAGTTTATCGCTCCGAAATCCCGCACTTCTTAAACCCGCAAACCGTTGCCTGCAAGCTTAAAGGACGAGAGTAATCACTAAATTTGCAAGGAAATAAAATAGAATTAATAAAATGGCTAAAAAGAACCAATCAACAAGATTGACAACCCAACATAAAAAGTCTCAAGGTGTAGTAGGTATCTTCGGGGATGAAGCAAAATTACACGACTTGACTGTTGGACAAATATCAAATCTTGTAATTGCACAACTTCAAGAAGAATATCCGCAATTGACGTTTCAATATAAGACGAGCATACGAAAAGAAGAAATAAACGAAGCCCTTAAGAAAATTGACCCAGAATTAGGACAAACTCTTTTTGTTCCAAATTCAAGCATTAGACCCGATGGTGGAATTATTGAAGTAAAAGACGATAACGATGAATGGAGAATTGTTTTAGTTTCGGAAGCCAAACATCAAGGGAAAGATATTGAAAACATTAAAAAAGGATTACAAGTTGGCACAGCAGACAATCAAGACTTAATGGCTGCGGGAAATGCTATTGAAAGGTCGCACAAAAACATATCAGAAATTGCTAACTTTATGCTTTCTGAATCTCATTTTCCTTACGTCCTGTTCTTAGAAGGGTCAAACTTTTTGACAGAGAAGATTTCCATTGAACGACCTGATGGTAGAATTGTAACACTTGAATACAACTCAGGGACGTTAAATAGATTAGATAGATTGACTTCCGCAAATTATGGAATGCCGATTAACACAAATTTGTGTGAAAATAAATTTGTTATGCATAGGGACAAGACAATTATGCTTCAAGCCACATCTATTTACACGCAAGGGAATGGCGAAAAGTGGAACAACAAGGAAATGTTTGATATTATGATTGAAATTTCAAAAACCTCTCTTAAAATGTTAGGAAGTGATTTGTTTAATCAAATAACAAAAAGTAAATAAAGAGCAATTATGGCAAGAAACGCATCAAATAAATTACTGCAAAAGGCTAAGAAATCGAAAAGTGATGAGTTCTATACACAGCTTTCCGATATAGAAAGTGAATTGCAACACTATAAAAATCATTTTAAAGACAAGGTAGTTTTTTGTAACTGTGATGATGCTCGCATTAGTAACTTTTTCAAATATTTTTCATCTAACTTCAAGGAATTAGGACTAAAAAAATTGATTGCGGCTTGCTATCAAGAACAAAGGAATGATTTATTTAATACTGAAGAAACTGAAAATGGTTTGTTCTTTGAATATACAGGTAAAGAGGGAGAAACGGACAAACCAAATTCTAATGATATTGTTCACTTTAAAGGTGATGGCGATTTTCGTAGTCCTCAAAGCATTGAACTATTAAAGCAATCAGATATTGTTGTTACAAACCCTCCATTTTCGTTGTTCAGAGAATATGTAGCCCAAATAGTTAAGTACGACAAGAAATTTTTGATAATTGCTAACATAAACGCAATTACATACAAAGAAATTTTTAAACTTATCAAAGATAATAGGACTTGGTTAGGAATAAATCTTGGCAGGGGTGTTTCAGGCTTTATTGTGCCTGAACACTACAAACTTTATGGCACAGAAGCACGAATAGATAGTTTTGGAAATAGAATAGTATCACCAAACAATTGCTTATGGCTAACAAACTTAGACAACTTCAAACGACACGAAGACATTCAGCTAACAAAAAAATACTTTGGACACGAAGATGAATATCCTAAATATGACAACTATGACGGTATAAACGTTGATAAAACAGAAGACATACCATTGGACTATGATGGACATATAGGAGTGCCTATAACATTTCTACATAAATTTAATCCTGACCAATTTGAAATAATAAAATTCAGAAAAGGAAATGATGAAAAAGACTTATCAATAGATGGGAGATGCCCATATTTTAGAATATTAATCAAAAATAAACGAGTACAAAACATATCACAAGCAGACAGAAAGAAAGCCAGCAGGCAACAGGCGTTTGGCGCAATGGCGGGTGATTTGGTTAATTGAACATTCTACCTCACATCAGCTTTTGTGGTGTATTTACGGTTTAGTGCTCCGAAATCCGCCACTGCGCAAAGCGCCAAAACGTTATGCACAAGCGTAGGAAACGATAACACTAACAAAAAACTATAAATTATGAGACCATTGATTTTAGAATTTACAGAAAAACCAACATTAAAGAATCTTGACTTTTCTTTGATTGAGTACTCTCGAAAACAAAACTTGTCAGTTGTCAAAGACACTGAAATGCCAGCTATTAAATTTGTTTCAATGGACACAGAGACATTTACTAAGACGACAGGTGAACCAAGCGATTCGGACAATGACTACAAATTAAGTCTTAGACAAGTATTGGACACTAGCACTGAAACATTTACTTCGACAGAACCAAGTGACAGCGACAATGATTTAAAAAGACTAAAGTTGTTAATGGACACTCAAACAATCACAGAATCAGTAGAAGGAACAGATTCAGATAAATGATTTTAATAATAACACATAAAGAAGATTTTACCGCTGACTTCGTAATTGAAAAATTAAACGAACAGAACATTAAGTATTTCAGGTTGAACTGTGAAGATTTAAACGAGAACAACTATTTGTTTGAGAATTCTAATAATTTCAATTTTTCAATAAATGGAATTAGTGAGTTTTCATCTGTATGGTTTAGAAGAACCAAACTTCCTGATATTGAAACAACAGACCAAGGTAAAAAAATATTCTTGCTTGCTGACTATGAATCGTTATTTGATAATTTATTCAATTTAATAAATTCCAAAAAATGGTTAAGCCATCCAAATCACATCTACAAAGCAGAAAACAAATTATATCAATTGCAAAAAGCAAAGCAAATTGGATTTAACATCCCGAATACTATTGTAACCAACAGCCATAGTCAGCTAAGTGCATTTATTCTTGATAACGATAAAAATGTTATTATTAAACCAATCAGACAAGGACGGATTCAACTTTCAGATGGAGTAAAAACAATTTTCACAAATCAAGTAACTCAAGAAGTTTTGGAAAACTTGACTCAATATGATTTAACTCCTTGTATTGTCCAAAAAAATGTTACCAAAGATTACGAGCTTAGGATAACAATAGTCGGAGACAAAGTGTTTTCTGCAAAAATTAATTCTCAGGAAAACGAGAATACTCAAACAGATTGGCGAAAAGAAAAAAATCCATTCACTGAATACAAGCTTCCATTAGATATTCAAAATAAATGTATAAAGCTATTAAAGGAACTAAACATTTCCTTCGGTGCTATAGACTTGATAAAGGACAAAAACGGCAAATATATTTTTTTGGAAATCAACCCAAATGGACAATGGGCTTGGATTGAAATGGAAACAGGATTAAAAATTTCCGAAGCGATAATAAACTATTTAACACCGATAGAATGATAGAAAAATATTTAATGTATATCGGTTTAAGAGAAAAGCCTATTAAGCCTTTGGTTCAAGAAAATGAGACTGACGAAACGCCAATTGTTAAGGAAATCTATAGCCCTACTACTGACCAAAAAGTTGCCGAAAGGTATTTGACTTACTTAAAAGAAATTCACGAATATCAGCGAGACAGAAGAACTACTATTGAAAATAAAAATTCACAATTAGTTGGACAGGCTAGTATTGTAACATCAATATTCGCATTGTTTATTCCATTATTGATTGACAATTTAAATGGCGTGACTTTATGGATAAAAATCCCTTTATCATTGCTTTTTTTTATTGTAATGTTTCATTATCTGATATCAATTCTTCACGCGATTAAAACATTGACGGTTGACAAATATAAGTATCCAGGTCGCAGCACTAAATCAGTTACTAAGACGGATAGAAAAGTAAATGAGCTTGATTTTATCAATTCCGAAATAGAAGACTTGGTTTATATAATAAACAATACTACACCACTTGATAATATCAAGGGTGGAAATCTAATTTATGGTGCTAGATGTTTTAAAATTGGAAACATTGGATTTGGTATAATGACAATACTAGTCATAATTTCGGCCTTTACTTTAAAAAGAGAGAATCCGGAATTAATAATTAAGAATTTAAACGACTTAAAATTTGAGATACCTGACACTCTTAATACAAGAATTATTGACTTGCACCTAAACGATACGTTAACAATCAAAATCGACTCACTAAACAACAAAATACATCAAATAAATAAACTGAATGACAAGACAAAATAAAAGAACGCCAGTGCATAACAGCATCTATAAGAAATTGGCGGTTCAGTGGTTAAATGAAGTTCATTTTTTCAATCAAACATTCGTGCAGATTGAAAGTTTTGTGCTTCGAAATCGCCAACTTCTTATATCTGCAAAACGTTGGGCGTCATACTGAAAAACCGACAGTTATCAACAACACGATTAAATAATTAACTTTGCAAAAAAAAGAAAAATGAAAGAATCAATTCATATAAAAAATCTCGGACCAATAAAAGATGTTTTTATTGATGATATCAAACCAATTACAGTATTGATTGGGGAATCAGGGAGTGGAAAAAGTACTTTAATGAAGGCTATTGCTCTTTTTAGATGGATTTACAAAATGCACAACATTCGTTCCTATCTAAAAAGAAGTAAAGTTTCAAAAAGTCCATTTAGGTTCAGGATGGACACTTATTTTAAAAATTGTGGTTTTGAGCAATATCTAAAAAATAATCCAGAAATAACCTACTCAGTAGAATTTTCTAATGGAAGAAAATACGCATTACATTTTTCAAAAAATAAATTAACTGGCACGGGCGATAATGACTTAGTACATATTAGTGACTTGCAATACAATAAATTAAGCTTTATTTCAGAAACTCGAAATATAATTCCACTTTGGGCAGATAGGGGGGCTTCACTAACGGGGGCTTACTTGGGATTTTATTTCCACGAAGTGTATAACGACTTTGATTTGGCAACTGAAAGCCTCAAGGAGCTTGATGTTAATTATTTAAAATTAAAACTTTCAGTTAGAAAAGTCCAATCAAATAAAAAATTCTTTATTCAAGGCTCGAATAAAGAATATGAAATTGATTTAAAAAATAGTTCTTCAGGTACACAGAATGCTATACCGTTATCTCTTATTGCTGAGCATTTTTCTAAACATTTTGATTTCGAAGAAGCATTTAATCGTTCTCTGTTAATTTTTTTATCTAAAACAGATAACTTGACAGATTTTAAACCGGTGAAAAACTTAGGTGATATTCAGAAGAAATTATTCATTCATATTGAAGAACCTGAACTTAGTTTATTTCCTGAAGCTCAGTGCGAACTTATTAGTGACCTAATTTCAAAATGTTTTGTAAATAATTTAAATAGTATTGACCTTATTTTTTCAACTCATAGTCCATATATAATAAATCATTTAAACTTGCTGATAAAGGCTTATGACTGTAATCAACTTATAGATGGGGCTAAGATAGATTTTGATAAACTTGCGGTTTATCAAATTGAAGATGGACGTATTGAAAGTTTGATTGTTCAGAACCAAAAAATAGTCAATACGAACACATTATCTGACACAATAAATAATATTTACGACAGATTCAATCAATTAAAATAATATGGAAGACCTACTAAGAACAGATTTCACTTCTCATTATGGTCTTTCAGTTTGCACAACAGCTAAAATAACTGTTGTAACAAATGAACCTTATTTTGAGATAGAAGACACAGATGTTAAGGAAATTATGTTGCACACTTCAAGAGGACGAGGAATGGCAAATATTTCAAATCCAAGCAAAATGCAAATAACTGTGGCTAATTATGATAAATTTATTTCAAACCTGCCCCATTCTTTTCAAAATGGTAGAAAGAGATGCGACATTTTAGTAACATGCGATAATGATAGATATTTTATTCTAGGGGAACTTAAGGATAGAAATATAAGCAATAAGAACTCAAGACATAATGTTAAAAAAGGGGCTAAAGAACAGCTATTTCAATCATTAAAAACACTAACTGATGTCCAAGAAATACTCGATTATATTAATGCCAAATTAGTTAAAAGATGTTGTTATTTCAACAAACAATCAAAATCGCCTACAATTTTAAATGCAGTAACTGCTTTTAATAGATTAGCAAATGTTTTCCCTGACGGGTTTAAGATGACTCATTCAGATATTGAAGCATTAGGCTTTGAGTTTTGGGAATACACAGGAGAGCAAACACTGAAAATGACAGCATAAAAGTACGAACGCCCAACAGCCGGTATACGCAATTTCCTGGTTTAGGGGTTGATAGTGTTGGTCCATTTGCTTACTTCGTGGGTAATCCGACAAGTAAGCGCTCTGTAGCGGCAACTGCATATACCGGATGACGTTAGCGTTCATTGTAAAAAAAACGACACACCGACAGATTGACAAAAGAATTTTTGC
>CAIYTF010000028.1 GCA_903929035.1 uncultured Ignavibacteriales bacterium | reverse complement strand
CTGCGACGCTCAGCAACGATACCACCAGCTCCCTGACCATAGTTTGCACCGATATCGATTCAGTCGGCACCACGCTCGGCACCGGCATCACAGCAGTCAACGATGTTATGCAAGTGGTCACCGACAAAAGTCTGGTTATCAGCGAAGGCCTAACCAGTGTTCTCTCTTCAGCTGTGCTTCAAATTACTGACGTGGAGGCTGCTGCCGCTAATATTGTCTACACGTTGGGAACAATCCCGGACCATGTCACTATTACGAAGAGCGGAACAACTCTTGTAGCAACCGACACATTCACCCAGGACGACATTGACAATAACCGGATTACGTTTACCCACGATGGTACAGAGCCTGCTGATAGCGGTACCAGCCTGACCCTGGGGTATACGGTGACCGATATGATGGGCAGTTTAGGTACTGCCCTGACACGCTCTCTGACTATCCAGGTCTCGCCGGTCAACGACGTACCGGTGTTGACGGTCCATTCTGCTGCCCCAGTCACCCAGGGCTCGGCATTAAACATAACTTCCTCCATCCTGTCCGTGGTCGACCCCGACAATGTCAACGACCAGTTGATATTCCGCCTGGAGTCCCTGCCATCGCCGACCGCAGGCAGCCTGACGATTGGCGGCGCTCCGGTTGCCATCGGTTCTACCTTCTCCTACGCCGACCTGGTTACGGGCACTGTGGTGGTGTACACCGCTGCGTCCAGCGGTTCGGCTGTTTCGGACAGTTTCTCTGTCAGTCTGCGTGACGGCGCCGGCGGCGTTGTCGGTGGTTCGACACCGTTTGTTGCGGTTGGTCTCACCATCACGCCGCTTAATACCGCCCCGTACATATCCGGGTCCCAGGCAGCCAGCAGCACTTCTATTTATCTGCCCCTGAACGAAGGTGCCACCGGAGTGGCGGTCTTCCCCAATACGACCTTCAGCGACGCGCAGACCACCGACACTGCCAACCTGACCATTCAGATTCTTACCCTGCCAACGGTCACTGAAGCAATTTTGAAGTACAACGGCACGGTCATCACCCAGTCCCAGGTGGATACTGGTTTTACCCTGACCGCCTACAACAAAGGCCTGTTGACTATCGACCATGTTTCCACGAATCAGATAGACCCGCAGGACGCCAGTTTTACCATCAAAGTCAAAGATGACAACGCCACCACGCTGTCCCTCGATGCAACAGTTTCTGTCAAGGTGCAGGCGGTGAATGATGATCCCGTCGGGACTGTGGGTACAAAGGTCATCACTGTCGGGCAGACGGTCACAATCACTTCGACATTGCTTAACGCAACGGACGTTGACACGTCGGCGGCCGAGCTGACCTTCCGTCTGGAAAGCCGGCCCGCTCACGGCTACCTGTATTTAAATGATGTGCCGCTCGGTGAGGGCGCCACCTTTACCCTGAGCGATATTGCCGGCAACCTACTTACCTACGTGCATGACGGGACTCAAAATACTGATTCCTTCACCGTTACCCTGCGGGACGGGGAGGGTGGGAGTTATCTGAACGGCGCCCTGACGCCGCTTGTCGTCTCCTTCAACTTTGCCACGGACATCGCGGCTGTCGCCGTCACTGATTCTTTTTCCATGTTGGAAAATGTCACCGGAGATATTCGCACCACTGTTTTTGGCGGCGGTCAATCTTTGATAAAGTGGGCTACTTAAACGAGAATCTGCATTTGGTGTTTGACTATGAGTTCTTTTTACGAATCACTAAATATTATACGTTCCATTATCTGAATAAGAATATGTGCTTTTTTAGAATTTATGCGGACACAAAGACACAGCGACTCCTTAATAAGCAGTTTCACGAACTTAAAAGAATTATGCTCTCCAATTTTTTTGAGTTGAAGCCTGTTTCATTCAAATTCTTGCTTGGCAGATATCTCGATTCGATAGACGAATCGAGGGTTGCTCACAAATTGCTTACTCCTCTCAGAAAAGGTAAAACACAGTGAAACGAATACTCTTCATAGACCATGATGCTATAAACAGTGGTTCCTCCGTGAGTATGAATTATATTATTAAGGCATTTTTACTGCACGGTTTTAAAGTTACCGTGTTTTCTCCCAAGAGGGGTATCTATTTGGATAAACTGAAAGCACTGGGCGTTGAAGTCATCCCTACTAAGTGGAAATTAATGAAAGATATGAATTTGCGTCTTCTTTTCACTGAAACTTACAGCCCATTTACATTTAACGGCTTCATTTTGTGCATTAAAGGTATGATTAAGTTTTTTCTCGGGGTGTGGGCAACCGCCAAAGTAATTGCTGAAGTAAAACCGGACATTCTCTATATAAATGAATATGTGGTTGCGCAGTCGGCAATTGCCTCGCATATAAAAAATGTTAAATCAATGATTCATATTAGAAGCCTATATATGAAGGGACAGTTTGGAATCAGACAACAAATTGTGGCAGGTTGTATTGCGAAATATTGCGACTCCATTATAGCCATCACCGAGCAGGAAGCTATGCAGATTCTTATGCGACAGCCGCAAGCCAGCAATAAGATTGAGGTTATTGGCGAGTTTCTGAATGAAAATAATTTTAGAACAAATTACGATACCATAGTATGGAAAAAGCAAAACAAAATTCCGCTTGATAAAAAGGTGGTTTTGACGCTTGTTGGAATAGTCCCAATTAAGGGCGGATTAGATTTTATGAAAGCTGCTGAGATAGTATTAAAAAATAATAAGGATGTCGTGTTTCTTTTCGCAGGGGAAACATACAATGCTGAACGATGTGAAAGTAAAAAATATTATGAAGATGCAATGGAAATTGCGAACAAACCTCATTTGAAAAACCAGCTAATATTTCTTGGTTCGCTTTCGGACCCAATTCCTGCATTGGCAAGCTGCGATATATATGTTTCACCTTTCACTGCCTCTCATTTCTCCCGTCCTTCAATTGAGGCTTGGGCACAAAAGAAGCCGGTAGTTTCAACTAACGTGAGGCACGCTACGGATTTGATTACTCACAATGTAAACGGGCTTTTGGTTGATGTTGGGAATGTTCAGCAGATTGCGGATGCCGTAAATTCTTTATTGGTTAATGAATCACTTTGTGAACGATTGGGTGAAGCAGGCTACAAAAAAGCATTGGCAGAATTTAATGCCGCGACAAACACAAACTTGATTGTTGCAAAAGCATTGGCACTTATTGACGAAGCAAATGATAATCGCGAATCGCATAAACAGGAGATATGATAAAATTTTATTGGTTAATTTACTTTAATCTCTTAATAAACTGAAGCAACGTGCAAAAATGCACTCTAACTCTATTTTTGCATATACTAAGTCTAATGGTTATAAGGAAAATTTAGGAGGATTTGATTATATTTAAGATGAAAATAAAAAAATTATATATTTGTACATTTTTATAATTGCTTTGGGAGGGCTGAATTGTGATTTCCGATGAAAAGCCTTTAGTATCTGCCATAGTCTCACTCTATAAAGCAGAAAAATTTGTCCGCGCCAAATTAGATGATCTGTTGGCACAGTCATTGGGCGATCGGCTTGAGATTGTAGTGGTAAACAGTGGTTCGCCGCAAGGAGAAGATGAAATTGTACGTGAATATCTTAATTATCATAGGAATATTATCTATATTCATACGTTGGAACGTGAGTCCATCTATGCGGCGTGGAATCGCGGAATAAAGGCGGCAAGCGGTCGATTTATAACAAACTCTAATGCAGATGATTATTTACGCAGCGATGCCCTTGAAGTAATGGCAAATGTATTGCAATCCAATAAAGATATTGGATTGGTTTATGCAAGTCAGGTTATAACAACAGAGCCATTGAAAAGGTTTACTCTGAATTATAAGAGAAGAAATGTCATTCACGCACCAGATTACGAACACCTCCTATTACTTTATCGGTGCTTTATTGGTTCACAGCCAATGTGGCGTTCATCAATACATTCAATGGATAATATCTGGTTCAATGAGAAATATGAAGTTGCCGGAGACTATGATTTTGAGCTTCGGGTAGCACAGAAATATAAATTTATGGGAATACCTGAAACTTTAGGAACACTTTATAAGGATCCAAATAGATCGAATCGTGAAACCTTGGATAGAGAGCTTACTGTAAGAGAAACTGAAGAGGTGTTGGGACACTATACACGGGACTATTTTGCAACAGCAACCAATAAAGAATTGATAAGAGCTTTTAATTGTTTTAAAAACCTGATGCGCTTACCACTTCCTATTTATTATTTACTAAAAAAATGTGATAATGCTTTATCTTCGCCCATATATCCGCGATATTTTCCGTATAGTATCGAATATACTTACCTAATGGGCTGTATGCTTTTAAAAGAACTTGGAGAAACTTCTCGGGTAATGCGCTACTGTAAAAAGTTTCTCAGGTATAGGTCCTCGAAAGAAATCAGTGAGTTATTCGTCAGAACTGGAGTATGAATAAATGTCAAAAACAGGCAAAATTGGTGTTGGGATCATAACGTATAACCGCGAGTCATTTTTTAGGAAGACCGTCTCGTCTGTAATTGGAGCAGATTCGATTGTCATTGTTAATGACGGTATGCCTTATATTAGCGATGCCTATCCCACGTGCGTGGAAATTATTCAGCATCGAAGAAACAAGGGGATAGCTCACTCGAAAAATGATGCGCTTCGTTACCTGCTTAATGAAAATTGCGAACACATTTTTATCTGCGAAGATGATGTTTACCTTGCTAATCCGGAAATAATCAATTCTTATATCAGGGCTTCAAAAGAAACAGGAATTCTGCATTTTAATTACGGATTTCACAGTCCGATCAACAGGGACGAGAATGGAGTCCCTGTAACGAGAAAAAGTATTCCGTTTGGGAAGTTCGATCTAATTTTTACCAAACACGTTCTTGGTGCATTTTCATATTATAGAGACATAGTAATTAAAGATGTCGGTTTTATGGATACAAGATATAAGAATGTTTATGAGCACGTTGATCACACCTATCAGATAATAAAATCCGGCTATCATCCGCCTTTTTGGTGGTTCGCCGACCTTGCAGAAAGTATTCACTCTATCGGAGAGTTGGATATTCATCAAATACAAAGCCAGAATATGAAAAATGCCTTTTTCTATAAATTGCGTCTTCGAGCTTATGGCATATACTCCGCCATTAAAAACGGACAAGCACTCTACAATATTCCAGATACAAGCGAGTCAGATGTAATGAGAGTGCTTGAAGAAATTAAAACCAAAGATGCGAAAAAATAATTATTAATGGTAAGTCGTTAATTGGTAAACGATACCGCTGTAGTATTTATTCTCTATTACCCTGAGGAGGAACAAGTTGAACAGACAATCATTGCTATGGAATATTTTCCAATTGTGATCATTGTTGACAACTCTCCAACATCCTGCAAACGATTAGAGGAAAAGAGGGCAGTTCTAACTTATCTGCATTTTCCTGAGAATGCAGGTATTGCAAAGGCGTTAAATATTGCCGCTGATTACTCTCTAAAGATGAATATGAAGTTTTTGCTGACAATGGATCAGGACAGCTTTTTCCCATTTGAAAAGCTGCATCTATTAAGGCAAGCGATCGATGATCTTCCCGATGCAGGAATTGTAGCTGCTTGGCCCTGGCACGAACTTAGAATTGTCAAGCCAAAATCGGCAGGAATTGATGAAGTCCTTATTTCTATAACATCAGGAAATTTGCTTCGTCTTGAGGCTTGGTTAAACACTAGTGGATTCGATAAAAATATATTTATCGATTATGTGGATATTGATTTCTGTATGGTGCTTCGGCAAGCGGGCTATAAAACATATTTACATAATGAGGTAATAATGTCGCATTCTGAGGGAAATATTCAGCGGGTTAAAATATTCGGGAAGACAGCACACGTATTTAATCATATGCCAATCCGTTGGTATTATAGAACGAGGAATTTATTCTATCTCGCGAAGAAGCATAAACATTCTTTTCGGAAGCAGATAGCATTAGAAAAGAGATATTTAGCAAAAGAAGTGCTTAAAATGATGATTGTTGAGAAAGCTGTTATTGAAAAGGGGAGATATATTTTGAAAGGTTTGCTTGATTTCATAATAGGACGATTCGGAAAAATTCGATCATAATATGAATGTAAATTTCGGTGTTCTAAATATTATGAAAGTTTATGTTTTAGATTCTGGCAATTTCATCACTGTCACTACACACATAATTTAGCTGTTGAAATTATTTTTTTAAAAGCAATTTCATATTAATTGTACTCTATTTTTATATATATTTACAGGTGAAAATACAGTTATTCAGTAAACAAATGCATTTTGCTTATTCAAAAATATTGAGACTATTTTATTATTTTAAGGATTATTATGTTAAAAAGAACAATTAAAGGAATTTTACAAATGGTTTTACCGGCAAATGCATATTTAGATTTTCTAATTTGGAAAAGGGGATTTTCAGAGCCCGAGTTAAGATTAATTCCTTATTTATGTGCTAAATCAAAGATAACTGTAGATGTTGGGGCATCCGATGGTCTTTTTTTGGCACCAGCTCGGAGATATAGCAAACATTGCTATGCTTTTGAACCAAGGTCTAATGCGAAGAAAGACTTAGATTTTATGTTTAGACAATGTGCGAATGTTACAATAGAAGAGTTCGCACTATCAAATTATAACGGTGAAGCAACACTGCAAATATTAAATAGTGACGAATGGAGAAGCACAATTGAAAAAGAAAATGATTTAAATAGTCAAGGAACTATTCGCTTTGTTACTGTTCCTGTAATAAAGCTTGATGATTATCAATTTCAAGACGAAGTTGGGTTTATAAAAATTGATGTTGAAGGACATGAAGAAAATGTTCTAAAAGGTTCTATGAACATAATAAAAAAATCAAATCCGAATATTTTAGTTGAGATTGAGGAACGGCATAATATAGGTTCTTTTAGCAGAGTACAATTTCTTCTTCAAGAAGAAGGATATAAAGGGTTTGCTTTTCGAGAACAAAAATTAATTCCTATTGAAGGTATTGCAATAAATGATTTGCAAAATAAACTGTTGCTTGGTACGCCTAATTATATAAATAATTTTATCTTTATCCATAAACAAAGGGTTGAAAATTCAGCACCCCTTTTTAAACTCTATGCGTAATAGTTTTGCATTGACGTTCAACTTATTCAAGAATGTATTTTTCTTGAAATCCAATAATCTCTATTTCTATTGTGCTTATCGGGAAAGCAAAAAGTACGGTAAAATAGATGATGTAATCTTGAAGCACTTCAAGTAGTGAATTGCGAATATCAACCTCCAAAATAAATATCAATGAAGATCACTGAAATTAGTTTGACAAACGATATCGCTGTCGTATTTGTCCTCTATTATCCCGAAGAACCACAAGTTAAACAGACAATATCTGCAATAGAATATTTTCCAATTGCAATTGTTATAGACAATTCTCCAATATCCTGTAAGCAATTAGAAGAAAAGAAAGGTAATTTAACTTATCTGCATTTTCCCGACAACGCGGGTATGGCAAAGGCTTTAAATATTGCCGCTGATTACTCGCTGAAACAGAATATGAAATTTTTGCTTACAATGGATCAGGACAGCCTTTTCCCTTTTGAAAAGCTGCATCTTTTAAGGGCGGCAATGGATGATCTTCCTGATGCGGGAATCGTAGCTGCGTGGCCTTGGCACGAACTTAGAGTTGCCAAGCCAAAACCGGCTGGGATTGATGAAGTCCTTCTTACCCTGACATCAGGAAATTTGCTCCGCCTTGAAGCTTGGATAAACACGGGCGGCTTTGATGAAAAAATATTTATTGATTTTGTTGATACTGATTTTTGTCTGGTGCTTAGGGAAGCAGGATATAAAACATATATACATAATGAGGTTATAATGACTCATTCTCAAGGCAATATTCAGCGGGTTAAAATATTCGGGAAGAGAGTACACGTTTACCATTTCGCACCAATTCGCTGGTATTATAGGACAAGGAATTTATTCTATCTCGTCAAAAAGCATAAACATTCTTTTCGGGAACAGATGGTAATCGAAAAGAGGGATTCAGTGAAAGAAGTATTAAAAATGTTACTTATTGAGAAAGATGTTATTAAAAAATGCAGATATATTCTGAAAGGATTTCTTGATTTTTTGCTAAAGCGATTTGGAAAAATAAATTCCTAATATGAATGTAGATTCCGGTATTCTTTGATTATGAAAGTTTCTGTCATTATTGTAAATTACCTCACCTACCCAATACTGGATATGTGTCTCAATACACTTCTTGAGAAAACAGCTGCTATCGACTATGAAATTATTGTTATTGATAATGGTGTAAAAGAAAAAGAGTTAGCTCCGTTGCTCGAAAAGTATCCATTAATTGATTTTATTTTGTTAGAAAAAACCGTGGGCTTTGCTGAGGCAAACAATATTGGAGTGCAGCAAGCAAAAGGAGAATATCTGCTAATCCTTAATAATGATACTATATTTATTGAAAATACAATTAAATACATTGCTGATTTTGCAGATTCGTTAAATGAAGATTGTATCATTGGATGTAAATTGCTGAACGTAGATGGATCATTACAGGAATCGGTTGCTGACTTTGATTCATTATCTAATATGGCAGGTGAAAACTTCTTTCTATACAAGATATTTAAAACAACAAAGTTTTGGAATAGGAATTTTCGCTCTTATGAGCAAGTAACGGATGTCATAGAAACAGATTATGTAAAGGGTGCTTTCCTATTTATGAGGCGTGCCTCATTTCTGCAATTGGGTGGTTTTGATAGGCGATTTACATTTTATGGTGAGGAGGCAGACCTGTGTTTCCGATTCAAGCGAAATGGAAAGCGCATACTATATAATCCGGGAACATCCATCATTCATATTTTTGGAGCAACAGCAAATTTGATGCCTTGGTTTAAATTCAAGCAGCAGCACTTCGCTAAAATAATGTTTTATCAAAAAAACTATTCCGGTATTGAAAGTATTTTGCTAATTGCAATGCACGAGGT
>CAIYTF010000027.1 GCA_903929035.1 uncultured Ignavibacteriales bacterium | reverse complement strand
GGAGAGGGCAGGGTGAGGGGGTGTAAAGTAACAATGCCATAATTGGGTAATAAAAGTATACGCGTCATTACAGTTATATTTATTCGCTAAACTTGCATCTTATCTTCAGCCAGCCTTTTGTCACTCCTGCTCCAAGAACAATTTTTGCAGCTGTCCAAAGAAGAAAAGGAGCAGCACCAAGAGCAAAGCTATTTGCTAAATTATGTAAATAAAAAACATTTAGGAACAACATACCTGCTGAAAGAATAAGTGCTTCTCCCAGCAAGAAAGCAATAAGAGTGCTGATAACACCTTTGTTATATTTTGTTAAACTGCCTCCAATAAACGCTGCTACAGGAAATGCTAATAAGTAGCCGCCTGTCGGGCTAAGTAAAGCCGCGAATCCGGAGTGGAAATTTGCAGTATGAGCAAAAACAGGAATGCCGCTGATGCCCATAACGAGATACATAACTTGAGACATTGCACCATATCTCGCGCCAAGAATAACTCCGGCAGCAATTACCGCCAAAGTTTGCAGCGTGAATGGAACGGGCTGTACCGGTATTTCAATTTTTGCGCAAACCGCGGTGATGACAGCAAAGAGGAAAGTGACCGTAATTTTTTTTATCAAATCCGGTGAATGAACTTGAGATAAAATTAATTTGTCCGAAATAAGATTTGCCATATATACCTCTATTGGTGAATATTAATAAATGCTAAAGTTTTTGAAAAATACAATATCAAAAAGAAATACCGTGTTATTCAAATGGATGAGTAGTTAATATAAATTCTTTATTCATTTGTCAAATATGCGAGGAAACTCCAAAAAAAACAAATTTTTGAGAGATATTCTTTTTCTAATTTAAAAATCATTGTTGTCCGATATAAGAAAAAACGTAACTGTTTAGGTCAGAGTTTGATGCAGGAACACATACCATCGCGTTTATCACTAACGATATTCAAGCCGAATATAAACACCTAAAAAAGCTCGGTGTTGTTTTCCGAAGTGAGCCTCTTAATTTGGGACTAATAACGGCTATAGTATTTGAGGACAACCGCGGCAATATCATCAACTTGGTTTCAACCGACTGCAAATATACAAACGATGTAATAACTGTTGCTATGGGATGTATGCATCCTATTTTTGCAACTACGCGACCTTATCTATTCAAAACCCCGAAATGCGCGGTAAGAATATGTTTCGCTGTCTGAATTTCGGGAGTATTTTGCAACGCGGCTTCCTGCTTTGGCGTATCCATATTAAAGAAATCATTAAAGTGAGTAATTTTGCCGTTTTTTAGGGCGAGATTGTCGCCGACAGCGAGATAATCGTTGTTTATCAAGTAACAGCACGAACCGGGAGTATGACCGGGAAGCGGCAGAATTTTTACTTTCACACCGTCAACCGTAAGCGTGTCATTCGAATTAAGAAGAGTGTAAGGTCCGAATTTCCATTTAGTTCGTGAGAAGAAGAATTTACCGTTTGTCCCGTTAATCATTTGTTCTTCGTCTTTGTGCATAAATATTTTAGCATTTCTGAACGCGCCCACTGCACCAATATGATCTCCATCCGTATGCGTGAGGAGAAGCGCGGTTACATCATCGGGTTGAATATTCAGTTTGTTCAATTCGGCTGCCAATGAATTCGTCCCCAAACCGGCATCAATCAAAACATATCCTTTATTACCCTTAAACACGAACACATTCACGAACTTGTCCTTGCAGCAAAAAACGGAATCATTCAATCGGGATGTTTCCACCGGAGTCATTCCCTTAGTCTCCGTGTAAAATTTAATAACAAATCCGGCTGCAATCAGTAAAACTATTCCAACAACTATGGCAGTGCCAATAAGAATTCTCTTTATAGGTTTTTTCATAAACAGTTTATCTTCTAAAAAAAATGAATTTATACTAAGCAAAATACGAGAAATAGAAATAGCAGTATTGATTGATTCTAAAATAATAATTGTGTAACTTTAAAGTTAAGTCATTATCATTTATTATATATCTGAAAGAAAAAAATATGAAGAAACCGGTTTATTCTCGCGTGTGGTTCGTGGCAATAGCCCTATTAGTATTATCAAATTCACTCTTTGCTCAAAGTCCGGTAATACCGATTGACTTTGAATCTAATGCTATAGATTATAGATTCACCAACTTTTATGGCGGTGCAACAACCAAAATAGCAAATCCGCAAGTTAGCGGCATCAATAAAAGCACCAATGTTGGTAAAATGGTTAAAGGTGATGGGAAAGAATGGGCGGGTTCATATATTTTATTGGCATCTCCAATAGATTTCTCGGTAAGCAAAACTGTGAAAGTGAAAGTTTTTATGCCGAGAGTAGGAGCGAAGCTATTATTAAAAGTTGAAAACGCGACAGACCAAAGCATCTATTATGAGCAGGAAGCAGCAGCAACTACCGCCAATGCTTGGGAAGAACTAACTTATGATTTCAGTGATATTGATGTGAACAAGCAGTATCAAAAACTTGTAATTATATTTGATTTAGGCACATTGGGTGATGGCTCTGCAAATTATACCTACCTTTTTGATGATATAACCCAATAAACTACAACTTTAACAGCAGGTTTTCCATAAAAAGTACAAATTGAAATTTATGAAAAAAAAAGAGGGTCTTATGACCCTCTTTCCTCATTAACCAAATAAGGACTCGTTAAGAAATAACATTAACAATTTATCACGCGAAGATGCGAAGACAGCAAAGGTTATTTCTTTATGATTATTTCTCGTCAACCACTTCATAAGTGGCATCTTGAACTTCTTTTTCCTTTTTGTCACCGCCGGACGTGTTGGTTTGCTGATGTTGATGTTCTGCCTGCGTTTCACCGCCAAAACCTTGCTGCGGTCCGCCTGCTTGTGAATAGAGAACTTGAGCAATCTCATTCCAAGTCTTTTGGAACGAATCCACTGAAGCCTTTATGGTTTCATAGTTATTGGATTTTTGAACTTCTTCTAAATCAGCGATACCTGACTCAAGTTTTGCTTTCATATCCGCGGGTATTTTATCCTTTAGTTCTTCAATTTGCTTTTTAGTCTGCAGAACAAGACTATCGGCTTGATTCTTAATATCAACCAAATCGCGTTTCTTTTTATCATCTTCCGCGTGTTCCTTGGCAGTTTGCTTCATCTTTTCGATTTCTTCTTTTGAAAGTCCGCTTGAAGATGTAATGCGTATGCTTTGTTCTTTATTTGTTGCACGGTCTTTAGCTGTAACGTGTAAAATACCGTTCGCGTCAATATCGAAGATAACTTCAATCTGAGGAACGCCTCTTGGGGCAGGAGGCAGACCATCAAGGTGAAATTTACCTAATGTCCTGTTATCAATCGCCATAGGGCGTTCACCCTGAAGGATATGAATTTCCACTGAAGGCTGATTATCGCTCGCTGTTGAGAATACTTCGCTCTTCTTTGTAGGGATGGTAGTATTTGCAGGAATAAGCACTGTCAGCACACCGCCCATTGTTTCAATTCCCAGCGAGAGCGGAGTAACATCTAATAAAAGAACATCCTTAACTTCACCTGTTAGCACACCGCCTTGAATAGCTGCACCAATTGCTACAACTTCATCCGGATTCACTCCTTTATGGGGTTCTTTTCCAAAAAGATTCTTAACTAATTCCTGAACCTTTGGCATACGTGAAGAACCGCCGACCAATATTACTTCATCAATTTCGCTAAGTTTAACACCTGCATCTTTGATAGCCTGTTCGCAGGGGATGCGGGTTTTTTCAATCAAATCGTCAACTAACTGTTCAAATTTCGCACGCGTGATGGTTATGTTCAAGTGTTTCGGTCCATCCTGCGTGGCAGTAATAAACGGAAGATTTACATCTGTTGAAGATGAAGAAGATAATTCTACTTTTGCTTTTTCGCCTGCTTCTTTTAAGCGTTGTAAAGCCATAGCATCTTTGCGTAAATCAACACCTTCAGTTTTCTTAAATTCATCGGCAAGAAAATCGATAATTCTTTGATCGAAATCATCGCCGCCGAGGTGGGTATCGCCATTGGTAGATTTAACTTCAAAAACGCCTTCGCCAAGCTGAAGAATTGAAACATCAAATGTTCCGCCGCCGAGATCATAAACTGCAACAATTTGCTCTTTGTGTTTTTTATCTAAGCCATAGGCAAGCGCGGCTGCAGTTGGTTCGTTGATGATACGGCGCACTTTTAATCCTGCAATTTCACCGGCATCTTTTGTTGCCTGCCGCTGCGCATCGTTAAAGTAAGCCGGTACAGTTATAACAGCTTCTGTAACTTCTTCACCAAGATAGTCCTCGGCAGTTTTTTTCATTTTTTGCAAAACCATCGCGGAAATTTCCGGAGGTGAATAAGTACGTTCACCAACGTTAATACGAGCGGATTTGCTATCACCGCTTACAACTTCATAAGGTACTTTCCGCATTTCGTCACTGACCTCATCAATCATACGTCCCATAAAACGCTTAATACTAAAAACCGTGTTCTTAGGATTCGTGATTGATTGACGTTTAGCGGGCTGTCCTACCAAACGTTCGCCGGTTTTTGTAAATGCAACCACGGAAGGTGTAGTTCTGCCGCCTTCGGAATTAGGTATTACCACCGGTTCATTATTTTCCATTACCGAAACACAAGAATTTGTTGTGCCTAAGTCAATACCAATTATTTTTCCCATTGTTATTTTGTCTCCATATTATGTCATTATGTCATTAAGTTATATATATCTATTTGTAACTTACAATTCGCGTGCCAAATTAGTATTGTTATAAAGAAATGAGAGTTCAGACAATAACTGAGACTGTTATCTATCAAAAATGATTGAAACTTATATTTCCTGCTTTGAATTTTGCCATTTGCTTCATACATTTGTAAAAGTAAATAATAGTTTACTGCATTTAGCCTTAAATTTCAATAGTATGGAAGAAGCTAAATAAACATTTGGCATACAAGATTGCCAAAATGACAAAGTGTTAATTAAAGAAACAAAATGGAATCAAAAAACACACCATATTCATTTGATATAAATACATTTAATATCAAATTAGAAACCGAATGGCTTGGGCGCGAATTTCTTTTTATTGACGAAATAGACTCTACAAACACTCTTTTGATGGGAAAGAATTCCGAATTTAAGGCAAACGGCTCTGTTCTTCTTGCTGAGAAACAACTTGCAGGCAAAGGAAGAATGGATAGAACGTGGTATAGTTCAAAATTTGAAAATCTCACCTTTTCTATTCTAATATCAGGTGAACGGTATCTAAAAGCAAACCCTCTCGTGTATAATTTTGGTGCTGTAGTGGCTGCTGCTAAAACCATCGAGTCATTATTTCAGCTTTATACAAAAGTTAAATGGCCGAACGATCTGTTGATTTCCGAAAAGAAAATATGCGGGATTTTATGTGAAAGCATAATTTCAGGTGAAAGACTTAGCCGTCTTGTCATTGGTGTCGGTCTTAATGTAAATCAGACAAATTTTCAGGGAGAATATAATATTATCCCAACCTCATTGATGAAAGAGTTAGGTGAACCTGCTCAACGCGAACGGGTACTCGCGGAGTTTCTAAATGAGTTTGAAGAGATTATAGAAAAAGGAATAATAGCTCCCGCGAAGATTTTAAAAGAATGGAAAGACCGATGCCCGCATTTTGGCGATCGAATTGGAATTAAGCAGGGTGAAAAAATTTATAATGGCGTGTTTGATGATCTGGATGAAAACGGGGCATTAATATTACGAGTAGATGGTGAATATATGAAATTTCATTATGGCGAAGTGAGTCTAATCAGATGAAAGTCTCGGCAATCGATATTGGAAACAGTTCTATTAAATTGAGCTTCATTGAAGCGGGTAAGATTACATTTTTCAGAAGAGTGAATGATGGGGAACTGAATACTCTAATAAATTTTGCCGCATCAGATGCAATTGTCATTTCTTCTGTCAACCCTGCAAAGGCAAGAACTATCTATTCTTACTTCAATAAGAAGTTCAAAGGAACTCTTTTATCCTTGGATAGTAAATCGAAGTATAGTTTTGGAAACTCATATAGAAACCGGCAGTCACTTGGTGTTGATAGGTTATGCGGTGCTGAAGGTGCTTACTTTTTAGAAGCAGAGCGTGAGAGTAAACCTGACGTAATAATAACTGCTGATTTTGGGACTGCAACTACAATAAATGTTGTTGAAGAACAAACTTTCATAGGCGGATATATAATACCCGGGGCACGTTTGTCATTCAAAGCACTCAATCAAAATACCGCTTTTTTACCTAAAGTGGATAAAAAATTTGGCTTTGAAGAAATTGGCCGAGATACTCTAAACTGTATGTTGTCAGGGGTAATTCTTGCCGGTGTTTCATTGCTTGAAAGAACCTTCATTGCCTACCAGACTAAGTATTCAACAGTTCCTTCAGTTTACGTAACGGGTGGAAATGCAGACTATTTCCTCGCGCATATTAAACATCCATATACTTTTGTTAAGGAATTAACTGCTATCGGGATGTATTCTGTCGCGGCAAAAATGATAGAAAAAAATTAACTAAAGAGATTAATTTGCTTGAATATATAAAAATATCTTTCTATCTTTAAAAGCTATTATAAATAAGAGAAATCTATGCAGATAAAAACTATTGAACACTATGAAGCTGTGGTAATTCAAATAAAAGGTAATGTTATGGGCGGTCCTGAAGCCCAAGAGTTCAGTGATGAACTAAAAAAATTAATTCAGGAAAACAAAAAAAACATTGTGGTTGATCTGGCTGATGTGAAATTTATGAACAGTTCAGGACTGGGAATGATGATAAGCGGATTGACAACGGTAAAAAACGCCGGCGGTGTTTTAAAACTTGCTAATGTTACAGAAAAAATTCACAGTTTGCTGATGATAACAAAACTTATCACGATCTTTGAAACCTTCGATTCTCTTGATACCGCTGTTAAGAGTTTTGTAACTGAATAATTGTTTTTCAATTGATAATCCGGCGTACCCGCCGGATTTTTTTTGTCCAAAATATGAGAGTGTAGAATGAAAGCAGAAGTTATTGTTGGCAGCCAATGGGGTGATGAGGGAAAAGGAAAGATAGTTGATGTTCTAAGCGAATCATTTGATATAGTTGTCCGCTATCAAGGCGGTGCAAATGCCGGTCATACAGTGGAATTTGAAAATAAGAAATTTGTCTTACATTTGATTCCTTCTGGTATATTAAGGAGCGGCTGTCAATGTATTATTGGAAACGGAGTTGTCCTTGACCCTCGCGCATTACTGGATGAAATTAAGTTTCTTGAAGAAAGCGATATTCAGGTTAAAGGAAGATTATTTATCAGTTCCAACACCCATATAATTATGCCTTATCACAAACTCATTGATTCCTTGCAGGAGGGCGGTAAACTCAAGATTGGTTCAACGGGAAGAGGTATTGGTCCCTGCTATACTGACAAGGCATCACGCCGCGGAATTAGAATGCACGATCTTTTGACAAAAGATATTCTTTTAGAAAAAATTAAATTTAATATTGAAGAAAAAAAAATGTTCTTTGGGCACGAGCAGCTATCAGGTATTTCTGCTGAAGACATTGCAGGATTTTTTCACGAGTATGGACTGCTGTTAAAAGACTATATTATGGATACTGCCTATTTTCTTAACGAATCAATGTCGCGTAACAAAAAAATACTCTTGGAAGGCGCGCAAGGTGCCGCGCTTGATATAGATTTTGGAACATATCCTTACGTGACCTCATCAAATACAATATCCGGCGGCGCGACTTGCGGCACCGGAATCGCCCCGGTAAATATCGGGAAAGTCTTAGGAATCGTAAAAGCTTACACAACCAGAGTGGGAGAGGGACCATTCCCAACTGAACAACTTAATGAGGATGGCCAACTTTTACAAAAAGCAGGTTTTGAATTTGGAGCAACAACCGGCCGCCCGCGTCGGTGCGGCTGGTATGATGCTAATTTAGTGCGGTATTCTGCAATGATAAACGGCTTCAAAATAGCGGCACTAACAAAATTGGACGTGTTAAGTGCTTTCGATAAAATTCCGCTATGTGTTGCCTATAAATTAAATGGCGAACAGATTAATAGGTTTCCTGCTGACCTTGATTCGCTTGGGAAACTGGAACCGGTATATAAAGTATTTCAGGGATGGAAAGACACGGATATAACTTCTTGTAAATCGTTTTCCGAACTTCCGCTAAATGCCCAAAAGTATATTAATGCAATAGAAAAATATTCCAAGATTAAATTCTCAATAATATCGGTTGGTCCAAAAAGAGAACAAACAATCACAAGGTAATAATGGCTTTACACGGAGGTCCCGCATCTGTCCGGATAAAAATCAGCTTAATCGCTATTGCAGTACTCATAGGTGCTACTACAATTTGGTACACGAATCTTCTAGTACACCGCTTGCAGGACAAAGAAAAACAGATAGTGCAGCTATACGCGCGCGGGCTGGAATATGTTGCAAATGCTAATACAGATGTTACCGATATAACATTTCTGTTTGAAAACATAATTCGGCCAATTGATTTCCCGATGATTCTAACAGACAGGAATGATTCTTTGGCTGCCTATGACCGTTCATCAATCAGAAATATAGACTTCAATGCAAAGTTATCAAAGAAAGAACTGGCTGAACTTTTTTCAAGAACACTAAAGGAAATGGACGCGGTAAATAGAGCCATTGAAGTGAAGTTTGTAAACGGCAAAGATACGCTGGTCATCCAAAAAATACATTTCGGTGAATCAATATTAATCAGGCAGCTTCGATATTACCCATATTTACAAATAGCTTTGGCGTTCTTTTTTTTCGTGCTGGGCTATGTAGGGTTCAGTCAGATTAAAAGAAGCGAGCAAAGCAATATTTGGGTTGGAATGGCAAAGGAAACCGCTCATCAGTTCGGAACACCGCTTTCAAGTTTATTAGGGTGGATAGAATTATTAAAAATGAATTATTCCGATCCTGATAAAGTGCAGGACATCACCGAAGAAATCCAGAACGATGTTGGACGATTAGAAAAAATAACTAACAGGTTTTCTAAAATAGGTTCAAAACCTGAGCTTAAAGAAAGCGATGTAGTTGAATTATTACAAAAGGTGACTGAATATTTCAAAAGAAGAATCCCGCAAACAGGCAAACGAATTTCATTAGTGATGGCAGGTGATGCAAGCGCGAAAACAAAGATTTCTACAGAACTATTAGAATGGGTATTTGAGAATTTAATTAAAAATGCTTTAGATGCCATAGAAACAGATGAGGGTATAATAGAGTTTCACGTTGTTGACAGTATAAACAAAGTTGAGATTGAGATTGTAGATAATGGCAAAGGAATTGATATGAATAAACGAAAAGATGTCTTCCGTCCCGGATATTCAACTAAACGCAGGGGATGGGGATTAGGTTTGAGCCTTTCCAAGCGTATAGTTGAAGAATATCATTCAGGCAAAATATATGTAAAATCGTCTGCACCGGGTATGGGAACAATATTTAAAGTTGTCCTTCCAAAATTATGACATCGCGAGCATTTTCTCTAACGGTAACAATGCTTTATTAAGCAATTCTGTACTCAACTCGATTTTGGGTGATTGTGCTGCCATACATAAATAGAGTTTTTCTATTGTATTAAGTTTCATATATGGACACTCGCTGCAATTGCAACTGTTATCATTTGGCGGTGCAGGAATAAAGTTTTTATTCGGCACTGCTTTCTCCATTTGATGAATTATTCCCGGTTCTGTGACAACAATAAATTCAGCTGCACTGTCTGATATTACAAACTGTAATAGTTTGCTTGTAGAACCGATATAATCAGAATATGAAAGTACGTTTTCCTCGCATTCCGGATGAGCAATAATTTTTGCAGATGGATGACTAAGTTTTAAGTCAACCAACCTTTTTTCACTGAATGCCTCGTGAACTAAACAAGCACCGTCCCACACTTTCATTTCACGCCCCGTTGTTTTCATAAGATACTTGCCCAGATTTCTATCAGGAGAAAACAGGATTGGTTTGTCAAGGGGAATTTGTTTAATAATTTTTTCGGCATTACTTGAAGTGCAAATAATATCACTTGCTGCTTTTACTTCGGCAGTACAGTTGATATAAGTAACCGCGAGATATTCAGGATTAGCAGAACGAAATGCCTTAAAAGCATCTGAAGGGCAGCTGTCCGCGAGCGAACATCCTGCTGCCAAATCAGGTATCAATACAAGTTTATCCGGATTTAATATTTTTGCAGTCTCTGCCATAAAATGGACCCCGCAAAAAACAATTACTTCAGCATTGGTTTCCTTTGCCCGCCTCGCTAATTCAAGGCTATCGCCTATGTAATCCGCGATATCCTGAATACTATTTTCTTGGTAGTAGTGCGCGAGAATTACGGCATTCATTTCCCGCTTTAGTCTGCTTATTTCATCTTTATAATTTAGATGAGTACGTGGTTCTTCTTGTAATATCATAATAATATAAGATAAGTTATAGAGTTAATAATTCTTTAGTAATGATAAAAATTTCGTAACTACTCAGCCTGTTCTTGAATTTGTCCCAACGGGACTAAATTTGAATAACCGTGAGTGCTAACTCACGGAAAAGTAAGCCCAAACAAATAACGTCCCCGAGG
>CAIYTF010000026.1 GCA_903929035.1 uncultured Ignavibacteriales bacterium | reverse complement strand
CGAGAAATTATATACTACCGGCAAAAAAGCATCAAATGAATTTCTTGAAAATTCACCAGTTGTATTTGCTGAATTCTTGCCAAAATGGAATTATTCTTTCACTCCTTATCTGGTATAAGTTATTTTTAATTCATTCCTTAATATACTTGGAATCCCGAATTCATTCGCACTTGGAATAATAGCGGGGCTAGGGCATTTGATTCCTTACTTTGGTCCAATTTTCGGCGGTGTTCCCGCGATGCTGATATTAATTGTGCAGCACCCGAATGATACATCACTTCTACCGATTCTATTATTGGCATTACTGCTTATCTATGTAGTTGATAATGGTTTCGTGCAGCCATACGTGTTTTCAAAAAGCACGGGGCTGCATCCGCTTGCAATCATTTTGCTGATTATTGCCGGGAGCAAAATAATGGGCATCATAGGAATGTTGTTCGCAGTTCCGCTCGCTACAATTGTAAAGACACTCGTGTTTGAAACCTATTATGCTTTTAAGAACTATAAGATAGTCAGGATTTGATACCGGATACAGAAACAGGTTGGTTCTTCGGAATAATCAGTGGAACTCAAAAAAAAAGTCAAGAGTCTTCTCGCCCTCTGGGAGAGGAAATTTAGAGGTGAGGGTATTTTATTCTAAACACATTATTGAAATTTGAAAATCCTGAAGAAAGCATTGCCCTGCAAATCAGGGCTAAAGTAAAATATGGATTCCCTTATTTTACTTTAGCGGACTAAAGTAAAATATAACTTTTATTATTTTACTTTAGCCGGTATATTGGAGTGTAGAATAAAGTAACATATTTCAATTTGGAGAGAGTTATAGATATTAAAGATTTTAAGTCGGGTTCATATAAAAAGGGGTACCAATACCGGTCCTTTTCGCCGGAAAAGATAAATCATTCATTTTATTGGACGGATGCGGTCATAAACGAGCTGCTTGAGAAAGCAGCTTTGAAATTAGGTGAGCTTAATTCATTCTCGCGATTTGTTCCCGATATCGATATGTTTATTATGATGCACATTACCAAAGAAGCGGTGGTGTCAAGCCGAATAGAAGGAACTCGAACCAATATTGAAGAGGCTTTTAGCGAAGCGAATGAAATCAATCCCGAAAGAAGAGATGATTGGAGGGAGGTTAACAATTATGTGAAAGCCATAAATACTTCCATAGATGAGCTTAGAACATTGCCGCTCTCAAGCCGGTTATTGAGAAATGCACATAAAATGCTTCTTTCAAGCGTAAGAGGAGAGCATAAAAATCCGGGCGAATTCAGGCGATCCCAAAATTGGATAGGCGGCGCAAATTTAAGCGATGCTATGTTTGTTCCCCCGTTTTATGAGGAATTGCCGGAATTACTCTCTGATTTGGAACTGTTTCTGCATAATAACGAGATAAGCATTCCTCATTTAATACGGATAGCGATTGCGCATTATCAATTTGAAACGATACATCCTTTTCTTGACGGGAACGGCAGAGTCGGTCGTCTGCTCATCACTTTGTATTTGGTGGCTAACGGAATTTTGGAAAAACCGCTTTTATACCTTTCCGATTTCTTTGAAAAAAACAAAACCTTGTATTATGACAATCTGACTCTTGTCCGTGCGAAAAACGACCTTGGGCAGTGGCTCAAATTCTTTTTAGCCGGTGTAACCGAGACAGCAGAAAACTCTATTGAAACATTAAGACAAATTACGGAATTAAAAACAGCATTGGAAAAACACATCGTTGGTAATATGGGAAAGCGTTCTAAGCAGGGACACGATTTTTTGCATTTATTGTTCAAAAAGCCGGTGGTGAATATGAAGGAAGTTCGGAATATGACAAATCTATCTCCCAAAGCCTGCGGCGACCTGGTAAAATATTTTGTTGAGCATAGAATTCTTGTGGAGACCACGGGCTTTCAACGTAACAGAACTTTCGTATTTGCGGAATATGTGAAGATATTTAGATAGGACCCTAATTGTTAATGGTTAATTATCTGACAATTAATAATTTACCATTGACAATTAATAATTTACCATTGACAATTAATAATGAATAAACTCTATTTCTCTGACTGTTTGACAGTATTAAAAGATTTACACGGTGAGTATCCAAAAGGCTTTATTGACCTTGTTTATATCGACCCGCCGTTTAATTCAAAGAGGGATTATAACATCCTGATTGAATCGATAGATATGAAAGATACCAAAGCCCAAAAAGAAGCCTTTTCGGATACTTG
>CAIYTF010000025.1 GCA_903929035.1 uncultured Ignavibacteriales bacterium | reverse complement strand
TATCGACATAGTACATTTTTTGCTGAATCAAACTTCTGAAATCGGAAGTGCCGTAAGGAATATCTTTTTGTGTTTTCATTATCTTACCGAAACTTTATTTTAAATATTTGAAATATAGTGAATTGGGGAACAATTGTTATTGGTGATGAGTGTGCGGCAGTCAATTCGTAAAATATTCTGAAACACGGCTCTTGGGAAGCGGCAATTAACCATTAATAATTGACCATTAACAATTAACTTCCATACACTCCGAACATACATCTCCCGTGAAGATAATTAGCCAAAATTTCAGGTTGGTTATGGCTTTTATGTCTTCAAGTGCCATATAGCCTTTTACCTGTTCTATTCCGGCGGTTCTGACTTCATCGAGCTTGCCCGCGTCTCCTTTTTTGATGTATTTCAACTCGAATAGGTGCTGGTACTTAGGATGGTATTGATTCTTTTCCAAGAACATCAAATCCGGATATTTCTTGTTCATTTCCTGTTCGCTTTTGATAAAATAGGAATGTGTGTTTGACACATATACCATAAATATCATCTTGATATATTTTTCATCAAAGTTCACGAGGTCGCGGTTCGACAGCAGTGCCAAAATATTTTCTATTATTTTTATCAGCGGCGCAACATCATTGTTATTCGCCATTGCTCTTATCGCGTTATTGATTTCCTCCGTTTTGGTTTTGATTTGGAAATCATCACTTAACATATCGGCGAAGAAACGCCAATATACCTCTTTTATCACGTAGTTCGGTATCTCGAACGACAACTCGAAATCCACAGGTTCTTTTATGGTCAGCAAACCATTGTAATAAAGCAGCGAAATAAAATCCGCCACCGTGAAATTTCTTTCAAAACTGTAAATTTCCGTTAATTCGGAAAGAAAAGAGCCGGTTTCCAAAACGCGTCTAACCGCGTCGATATTATCATCGCGGTTTTGGATTTTAGCCAGATTCTTGATTTTAGAGAAATCGCTTAGGATGTTTTTATCGACCATCGCTTGCGGATATTCCATTGTTCCGGGATTAATTTTGGAAATAAACCTAAGCAGCATCGCCGGATTGTATATCTTTGTTTTCGCCCGGGCTGAGAATAAACTGCCGTTATACCAAGCCGTGACATCATTCATAATTGTATCAGCTTTGGAATCTTCTATACCGTGGAAAAGGTCGTAAACCATTTGTTTTACTTCATTGCCGGTGAAACCTGCCATTTCATTAAATTCGGCTTCCCCTGAAATATTTGTTGCTATATTAAATCCGCTTGTCATCGAATCCAATGTCACCGGCGTTACGCCTGTCGCGAAAAATCTTTCTATTATCCCTTCGCCGGTATTAAGTTTAATTGTTTCATAAAATTTCCTCACGAATCCGTTTTTAGAGACTATATCGGCAAAAGAAGTAAAATTAAACGAGAGTATCTCGTTCGTGAAATGATCGTATTCATCGATTAGAACCATTATTTTATGTTTTAGGTTTGGAGTTATTTCCGTTAAATAATCGCCCAACGTGTAAGAAGGATAATCGTTGAGCAGTATCTTTTCCAATTTATTTTCTTCAAGCAGTTTGTATTTGTTGTTAAAGTCCTTTATCCCCTTAATGATTTTCTTGTTGAAACCATACATAATAGCTTCGATATTGGAAGAAGTGTTGATGCCGGTGAAATCGAATTTCATAACATAATAGCTGTTTCTCACTGCCGTCGGGTTTTTACCGGCGTATAGTTCGCCGAATAACGAATCGAATTCGTCCTTGTACTGTGTACCATAATAGAAATTAAGCGTTGAAATCAACAATGATTTTCCGAACCTGCGCGGACGTAGAAAAAACAGAAACTTATTCGTACTGCTTTCCATTTTTTCTATGTAATTAGTCCTATCGACATAGTACATTTTTTGCTGAATCAAACTTCTGAAATCGGAAGTGCCGTAAGGAATATCTTTTTGTGTTTTCATTATCTTACCGAAACTTTATTTTAAATATTTGAAATATAGTGAATTGGGGAACAATTGTTATT
>CAIYTF010000024.1 GCA_903929035.1 uncultured Ignavibacteriales bacterium | reverse complement strand
CCTCTCCCGAAGGAGAGGGCAGGGTGAGGTTGTGTTTTGTCACGGTTCGAAGCATAGCTTCTCTAATGGTAAACAAATTTCTCATAGTTCTAATGCAGATTGGTTATTGCTTTGATTCAGACAATTTTCCTAATCGATCTAAAAAAATAAATGCCTTTTTTTTTCGTGTTTTGGAAATTCCATTTTGAAAATTAATGTAAATTCAATATGTTGCATATTAGAATATGAATACTTTAGAAAATAGTTCAAGTCTGATTCTATACAAAAATTCTTTAACCAATAGGTTTTTAATAGCGAAGTGCACTTCCTTGATTGTGAAGTGCATTTTTTTTGAAATCTTATGAGATGTAAAGAAATAATCAAGTTTTTAGATGATTGGGCTCCCCCCGGAATTGCCTGGGAAAGGGATAACGCGGGATTGCAAGCCGGTTCTCCAGAGGCAGAAATTAGTAATATTCTATTATGTCTCGAACTAACAGCCCAAATCCTTGATGAAGCACTATCAAAGCAGTGCAGCTTGATTATCACGCATCACCCGCTTATTTTTAACGGCATAAAAAAGTTAAATTTTGCATCCGACCCAAACGCCCAATTGCTTTCTCTCCTGATAAAAAATGATATTACAGTTCTCTCTTACCACACGAATCTTGACTATACCAAATCCGGCGTAAGCTGCCAATTAGCAAAAGTGCTCGGGCTGAAAAATATTCTCCCGCTTGTCCCGCTGAAATCTTTGCAGTCAAAACTTGTTGTTTTTGTTCCTGTTGATTCAAAGGAGCAAGTTATGAAGGCGCTTTTTGCCGAGGGTGCCGGTACAATCGGGAACTATTCTCAATGCAGCTTCAGTTCATCCGGAGAAGGAACATTTTATGGTTCAAGTGAAACAAAGCCCGCTATTGGCAGGAAAGAAACTTTTACGCGGGTTGAGGAAGCCAAAGTTGAAGTGGCAGTTGAGAATTGGAAACTTGCAGCGGTTGTTTCAGCTTTGAAAAACGCGCATCCTTATGAAGAGCCGGCTTTTGATATTTACCCGCTCCAAATACCGCATCTTACCTATGGTGCCGGAGCTATTGGCGATTATGAACAGCCTATGTTTGATGATTTATTTCTAAAGCATACACGGAATTGTTTACAGCTTAATAACTTTCGTTATTCCAAAGGCAAATCTTCCTCGATTGGCAGGGTTGCTGTATGCGGCGGCTCAGGGATTGAATATTTGAAGGATGCTATCGCGGGCGGTGCAGATGCTTTTATTACCGCGGATATTAAATATCATTCGTTTCACGATGCAGCAGGGAAGATATATTTAATTGACGCGGGGCACTTTGAAACAGAGATTATTATTTTACCGGAGATACAGCGGAGGTTATCAGAGCAATTTCCTCAGTTATCTTCACAGATTTTTATCACGGATTATTCCTCTAATCCGGTTAAGTTTTATATACATAATGAAGGAATATCAATATGAAAGATCGATTATCAGCACTCTATGAGTTACAGTTAATAGACAATGAATTAGATGTACTTGAATCCCAGCGTGGCAACTTACCTCAGCACGTCCGCGACTTAGACCAGAAAATAGCTCAAATAAGCACATCGCTTCAGGCAAAAGAATTGGAAAGATCTGAAAGTGAACGAAAGCGAATTATAAATACTAAAGAAATGGAACGTTTGGACGAGGCACAAAAGCGTTACAAATCGCAGCTCTATACTGTCCGCAATAACAAAGAATATGATGCTCTCACGAAGTCCATTGACCAGGCAGAAGAGGATATAAGCAAGCGTGAAATGGAGAATGAACTTCTTCTTGACAAAGAAAAAAATCTAGTTGCCGATATTGATAATTTTAAACCCGGCTTAGATGGTTTTGAACAAGAGCTGAAAGAAAAAGGAACCGAACTGACAGCCATTGCTAATTTGAATGAAGAACAGGAATCATTCTTTCGCGGCAAACGTGCAGCAATTGAGCCAAAGGTACGCAAACAAGATTTGGCTAAATATCTGCAAATCAGAAAAGCCAAATCAGGCAAGGCGGTAGTAACAATTAAACGCAACGCCTGTTCAGGCTGCCATAACGTGATACCTGCAAACCGTCAACTTGAAATCAGGAAAATGGATCACGTGTATAATTGCGCGAGCTGCGGGAGAATTATTGTTCCGAGTGAAGTTGCCGAGTCGGTCAACAAAGAGGCATTACTCGCTTAAAAATAGGAATCAATCACGTAATTTAAGAGACTGCTTTTTAATAAAGGCAGTCTCTTTTTATTTTTCATATAGTTCTAATATACCTGTCTTTTTATACCAAACCGACAACAAGTTAGATAGTGTCATTCAAAGAAAAAATCAATATGCAGTAAATATTTTTATTTCCCGATAGAGCCAGTCCAGTTTCGCGGGAGAATATATGTTTCGTTATTGACACGATAAACAACATATATTTCCTCACGGAAAAACGGTATCGGGGTTTCGTATATTTTCTACAAACATCAATCTCCTAACGGAGAACCAATTTATATGTATCCGGCTGCTTTTATTTTTCTGATTATCTTGTTGTTGGTTTAGTATTTGATGGAATAAATCGCCCAATTTTTCGTGATAGGGATCAGAATGGTAAATCAGTCTCAGGTTCCGGTGCCTGGCTGTAATCAATTTCTTCAATAGGAGGGGGAAGTATTTGTTGATCCCCTGATGATTCAATCTTCCAAGCCTTAACATCGGTGTACCATTTGGAGTTAAATTCTCTGCTTTCGATATCAAAGGAAATATCCAGAGTCGCACCTACGATTAGAATGGAAGGGTTAATTTTTTCGCCCCAGATTGCAATACATATCTTTTTTGGGTACTGCCCGTCAGTTTCAACGATAATATCCTGTTTTTTCCAAGGACCGTTTTTGCCTTCACCTGTTTGAAGGGGGAGAAGTCGAATGAGTTTTGCTGTTAGCTGCATAGTATGTGTTACCTTGTATAAATTAATTTCTTCAAACGCAATGTAAAGATGTATGACGAAAATTGCAAACCGATATTTCACGTTCAGGCAAAGTTATTTCCGAACGAACCCTTACGATTACATTAACTTTGCAAAACGCTTTCGCCGTGCTGACTGACATCAAGCCCTTCTTCTTCGTGTTCGCCCGCGACTCTTAGCGGCATAATTTTATCGACAATCAAATAAAGCAGGTATGAACCGCCAAAAGTGAATATTGCTACCACTACAAGCGCGAGTAAGTGCATTTTAAATGTATGAAAATGGCCAAAAATAAGACCGACATCTTTCGCGAATACAGCGGTCAGCAGCATACCAACAATTCCGCCCACGCCGTGACACGGGAAAACATCAAGCGTATCATCAAGCGATGTTTTGGATTTCAATGAAACAAAGATGTTGCTGACAATACTCGCGAAAGTTCCGAAAAAAATACTTTGCCCGATGGTAACATATCCGGCAGCAGGAGTTATTGCAACCAAACCAATCACCGCGCCAATGCAGGCTCCCAAAGCAGATGGTTTTCGTTTCATAACGCCGTCAAAGAATATCCAGGCCATCGCGCCGGCGGCGGATGCAGTGTTAGTTGTCCCGAATGCCAATGATGCCAAGGCATTTGCGCCCATTGCCGAACCCGCGTTGAAGCCAAACCATCCAAACCAAAGCAATCCCGTCCCGAGGAGAACAAACGGGATGTTAGCGGGAACGTGTTTTTCGTTTTCAAGATGCGACTTTCTTCTTCCTAAGAATAATGCTCCGGCGAGCGCGGCGAATCCCGCGGACATATGCACGACTGTACCGCCTGCAAAATCCAAAACACCAAGTTTACGCAAAATTCCATCAGGGTGCCAAGTCATATGCGCGAGAGGCGCGTATATAAACAGCGAGAATAGAACAATAAATATCAAGTACGATGAAAATTTCACCCGCTCGGCAAATGAACCCGTGATAAGCGCGGGAGTGATAATGGCAAATTTTAATTGAAAGAAAGCAAATAAAACTAAAGGAATTGTCGGCGCGAGAGCGGGATGGGTTTCACCCGTGACACCGCGGAATAGGAAAAAAGTAAACGGGTTTCCTATAATCCCGCCGATGCTGTCGCCAAAAGCCAAACTGAATCCCACTACTACCCATAGGACACTGATTACGCCCATACATATAAAACTTTGGAGCATAGTGGAAATAACATTTTTCGGGCTGACCATACCGCCATAAAAAAATGAAAGACCCGGTGTCATTAGAAGCACGAGCGCGGTAGAAGTCAGCATCCACGCGGTATCTGCTGAACTTATCGGACCGCCCTTAATCAGGGCAGCCGGAGCGGGAACTATTGAACCATATATCGAAACGATTATCAATATAAATAATGATATTGACCAAAATTTTGACATTACTATCCTTAATTATTTAATATCTATATGCAAATTATGATATTAAATAAGTTTAAGCAAATAGAACGCGCTTATTAATAACCTATTTTTAGCATAATGCCTTATCTTTATAAATATTCCTGCATAAATTAAGTGGAAGCGCGGTATGAAGAATCATAGAAACTTCCTTTTCAATCCAAAATTATATTAGATGAACGAGCAGCCCATCGCGCAGCTTTGGTTCAAACCAGGTGCTCTTTGGCGGCATAACTTCACCGGCATCCGATATTTGCATTAGTTCATCAACAGTTACAGGGAACATTGAAAACGCGGCTGCAAACTTACCGCTGTCAACAAGTTTTTCTAATTCTGAAGTGCCTCTGATACCGCCTACAAAGTCAACGCGCTTGTTCGTGCGGGGATCATCAATCGCGAGAATTGGATTTAATATGAATGTCTGTACTATGCTCACATCAAGTTTATCACCGATGGAGGCTGCAAGGCTAAGACTTGCCCTGACTGCATCGCGCTGTTTCACGAGATACCATTGCCTGTCCATATACATACAATATTCGGAATTAGCGGCAGGCTCTTTCTTTTCAGTTAATTCAACGGAAAACTTCTCGCTTAGCGCGCCAAGAAACTCTTCCTTTTTCTGACCATTCAAATCCTTTACCACGCGGTTGTACGGCATTATATACAGCTGGTCTGCCGGAAAAAGAACAGCAAGAAAAAAGTTATATTCTTCCGTCCCTACGTGTGCAGGATTATTTTCTTTCATTGCAGCGCGTACGCGGGAAGCACTCGCGGCACGGTGATGACCATCCGCGATATATAAGTGATTAATACCGCCGATTTCATTAACAATTACGCCGTTATATTCGGCAGGTGCTGTCCATATCGTGTGCTGTATTCCATCGGTGGAAATAAAATCATAGAGCGGTGATCGTGTATTGCAAACATCTGCAACGAGCGCATCAATTTTCGGCGTGCCGCGATAGGTTAAGAAAACGGGACCGGTTTGCGCGCCTGTGGTCATAATATGTTTCGTGCGGTCATCTTCCTTGTCTTCGCGGGTTTTTTCGTGTTTCATAATGATATCGTTATCATAATCATCCACTGAAAATGTCGCGGCAATTCCTGTCTGCGCCCTGCCATTCATAATAATGCGATAAAAATAAAGGGATGCCGATTCTTCAACTATAAGAGGAGCATCGTTTTTAATTTTATCTAAATTCTCTTTTGCCAACGAATAAATTTGATCCGAATAAGGATTTGTGCCGGCGGGAAAATGAATTTCCGAACGGGTGACATTGAGTAAGCTCAAAGGATTGTTTTCAGCTAAAGCGCGGGCTTCTTCGGTATTACAAACATCATAAGGCACACTTGCCACAAACCCTGCTTTCTCGGGTGTTGGTCTTAATGCATTGAATGGGCGAATAATTGCCATTTTTTCTCCAAAATAAATTAAATTTGTTACTGTAATTTCGCAATTTTTCCGGATATAACTAATTATAGTAGAAATTTCTATATGAATTTTAGAACATTATTCCTTCTTCTGTTACTTGCATCCTTTAGGCAGGAATTTTCTCAAAACAATTCGTTTGATTCAACGGTTGCCCGCGGTATCAAGCAAATATATACTACTGATTTCAGCAATGCCGAGGCAACTTTTCGCGGAGTAATTGCAGACTATCCGGAGAACCCCGCGGGACGGTTTTTTCTTTCTATGATTGAATGGTGGAAAATACTTGTTGATTTAGATAATGAATCAAACGATGATAATTTTTATCAAAAATTGGAAGATGTCATATTCCAATGCGATAAAATTCTAGAGAAAGATGAAAATAACATTAACGCGTTATTCTTTAAAGGTGGCGCGATAGGGTTTCGCGGGCGGCTTCGCGCTATACGCGAAAGCTGGCTGAAAGCTGTTGATGACGGACGCGAGGCACTTCCTATCGTGCAGTTCGCGGCAAAACTTGACCCTGCAAACAAGGATGTGCAGCTTGGTTTCGGCATATATAATTATTACGCCTCGGTTATTCCCGAACAATTCCCGTTAGTTAAACCGCTAATGATATTTTTCCCGGGCGGCGACAAAGCTAAAGGAATTGAACAATTAAACGATGTTGCCTATAACGGGAAATACTCAAAATATGAAGCGCGATATTTCCTTATGACATTGTATTCAAATTATGAAAATAACGCGTCTAAGGCAGATGAATACGCGCAGCTATTGGTAAATGAGTTTCCTGAAAATCCGGTATTTATCAGGTGGCGCGGCAGAATTGCCGTGCAGCGCGGAGCAGCACCGGAATACTTTGCTATTTTTAGAAAGGTTTTTGAAAAAGCATCTAACAACGAGTATGGCTATTCAAAAAAAACAGCACGTGAATCTGCATACTATATCGGGCTGTATTATAAAAATATTTCACGTGCTGATTCCGCGTTTTACTTCTTTCAAATATCTGATAGTATCAGCCAACAATTAGATTATAAATCAGAGAACGGGTTCATTGTTAATTCAGTATTATATTCAGGATTAATGTTAGATGTACTTGGCAGGCGCGAAGAAGCACTTGGCAATTATAATAAGGTACTTGATATGAAAGACTACGCTAATTCGCGCGAAGCAGCTAAGCGGTATATAAGTATGCCTTATAAGTTCTAACATAATTTTTGTCGGCATTTTGCCTAACGGCTCATATAATCAGGGATTTTTATGCTAAATAAGATCAGGAATGCAAACTTTAGTTTTAATAAGTACTGGTTGATTTCAGGGACTATCTTATTTGGTGTTGTATTAGCTTTCCTTGTTGTTGACATCTATAACAAAACCCTTGAAGATGAAAAGACTAATCATCAAAAAAGGCAGATGGAGATGGTCAAAAGTACCGCGAAAGGAATTGATTATCTGATTAAAAATCTTGTCAATGATATGAGGTTTCTTGGTTCATATCCGGATATAAAAAAATTGCAGCCGGCAACGCTGTCTTTCCTTGAGTTTTATTTGCGGCACCAGGAACCGGGCATTGTTCATACTGTTTTCATTACGGATAGTAAAGGCAATATTCAATATACCGCGGGAGAAAACTTTCCGCGTAAGGCTGAACAATATGCCAAAGCAGCAATTGATAATGGAGCAATGCAGAAAGAGTTTATTATTACTCCGGTTACCGGCGATACCGGTACAGGCAATAGAAACAATCTCTATTTTCAGTTATTATTACCGGTATTTTCGGAGACTAAAGCCGCCTCTCCTGTTATTGCAGGGTATCTCGGCTACCTTATAAATTTCAGCGTACTGATTGACCAATTTATCAAGCCGCTGAAATTAACAAAAGATGATTTAGCCTGGGTTATTGACGGGGATGGCCGGCTGATATATCATCCGGCGCACCCCGAGATGATTAATAATTCTACCAAGCGGACAAGAGCAGAATGCTTTACCTGTCATACATCTTTTGAAGCACAAAATATAATTATAGCATCAGGGAAGCCTGCTGCCGGTGAATATGAAGTACTCCTTAATGCTATTCCTAAAATAATGATTTATTACCCGCTGTCAATCCAAACAGTTAAATGGGTCATTGTTATATCAACACCTGTTCCGAAAGTAACTGAAGGGCTTCGGGAAAAATTTAAGGTGTTTTTTATTCTCGGGTTTATAATACTTGGAGTTTTGGTTTCTTTTGGCGGATTGCTTTATGTGGTTAATGCAAGAAGAATCAGAGCGGAAGAGGCAAGGCGGACAATTGAACAAATTCAAGAGTATCGCGATCAGATAAATCAATCTTCACGGCTTGCCTCTATTGGTGAATTGGTTGATACTGTCGCGCACGAGATAAATACGCCTGCCGGCATAATAGCAGCTCACACCGATGCACTGCTTTTGGCAGGCAGTAAGACCGGCAATATCACTCCTACTCTCGAACTGATAAAAAAACAGACAAAGCGGATAAGCGATTACACGAGCGGGCTGCTGAATTATTCGAAAAGAATTGCATTTAACCCTGAACCGGTTGACTTGAGAGATTTGATTAACGAGTGTATATTTCTGCTTGCTCACAGATATAAACCTAAATTTATTCATATACATAAAGAATATGCAAACGATCTGCCAAAAATATTCGCGGACGTCCGGCAGCTTGAGCAAGTTTTTATTAATCTTTTGAATAACTCGATAGATGCTATTACTTCAAACGGTAATATTATTATTCGCGCAGCGCGGGAAACCACCGAGTATGGTGAATCTGCAATGATAACAATCGAAGATACGGGGACAGGTATTTCCAATGAGGCAATAAATAAAATATTTATACCTTTCTTCTCTACCAAGCCGAATCATCAGGGTACCGGCTTAGGACTCTCGATCGTGAAAGCAATTGTACAGCGTCATCACGGTGAAATAAAAATCAGTTCACGCCAAGATATTGGCACAACCGTTACATTAACTATTCCGGTACAGCCGGATAATAAAAGACCTTTATCAAGAAACTGAGATTATCTCCAAATTGGCTGATAATCATTTCATACAAATGGTTGTCTAATGACGGTTTTCCATTTCGATGGGGCTGCTTTGCGAATATCGCTTAAATATATTTCGTGGTGTTTCCCTGCGCGTTTGCCTTTTCCATCTATGAACTGATGAACTTTTTCTATCGCGGGTCCTTCTTCCGAAAATGGACCAATATGCAGAATTTGAGCGCACTTACCCTCCATCATAGCCTCGAAGCGAATCTTGGGACCGGCACTTGGATTTTTCTTTTTAATCACATCTGCAATCGCGTTATCAATAATATCGCGTTCAACAAACGATGGCTGCATAATCATCACTGTCCATTTCCAGTTGGATTTGTCATCGGATGAGAATTTCGTCATATCATCAGCCCACCAAAGTCCTTCAAGCGGCATAACCCCGTAATCGATAGCCAATGACCCTTTTTTTATCAAGAACTTGATGGTATATGAAACCATATACAAGGCTTCAATGGCATCGGAGAATGATTGGGCGGTGTTTGGATCTCCTTCGCCGTCTATCATCAAGTAATTCATCGCGGGCACATCAACCTCTACAACCGCTTTAGCGGATGGCTGATACAAGTGTTTATATTCTTTCTTTAAGTCGATTTTATCCATATATTTATTCGCTATTTTAGTGGTTAACATTCAATAATTGTAACTGTTTAGGTTCTCTTATTCTCCGTTAGGAGAAAAATGTTTGTAGAAACCACATAGCAACCCGCTATTTCGTTTTTCCGTATGGAAATATATGTTGTTTGGGATCAATCCGATCCAACATATATTCCCATACGGGAAATCGTGCCGTACGGGGCTGTTTTCTACAAACATAAATTCCCTAACGGGAAACAAAATATACACGTTTTTTTTTGACCTAAACAGTTACGAATAAAACATATATTCCCATACGGGAAATCACGGCTACGGGGGGGGGATGTTTTTGCTACAAACATTTATTCCCTAACGGGAAATAAATATATCTACTTATAATTGTTATTCCAATGCCGGAAAATCCAAATTTATCTAATGCCTTCAGCAAACTTTGGGCATTAGATTTTTCCGGTTGAATCCACAGATCAATATTCTTTGTATATCGAGGATGCCCGTGGAACGCGAGCGCGTATCCGCCTACAATAAGATATTTAACCTTGTTTTCGTCTAATAATTTTAAAAACTCTCTGAAATCCTTGCCAATCACCATATCGCCAGCTGTTATATTCTTGTCTTATTTCTTCCAAGGCTTCCATTCGTTTTTCAACAGATTGGCTCTGCCAATATTTGAAATCGGTTTTTTTGTCTTTTAGTTTTACTATATGAACTACTTTTTCGATCATAAGTATTAACAGATTATCGTCTGCTGCCGAATAACCGCAGAAGCATTAAAAATAGATTAATGAAATCCAAGTATAATGTCAAGGCTCCCATAATCGCGCCTTTGCGGGCAACTTCGCTGCCTTCCATCATCACGTAGGACATAGATTTCATTTTCTGAGTATCGTACGCGGTTAGTCCTGTAAATACAATTACTCCAATGAACGAGATAATCCACGATAAGTCATCGCTTTGGAAAAAGATATTAAGTAGAGATGCAATTACAATCCCAAACAGTCCCATCATCATAAACTGTCCCATCCCGTTCAAATCGCGTTTTGTAACAAAGCCATACAGCGACATCCCGCCGAACATTAACGCGCTTGTCAAAAATGTAGTGGCGATTGAATCGGTCTTATATACTGCAAATATCGAGGAAAGTGTTATGCCGGTTAGAATCGCGTAAGCAAGGAATACCAACGTGGCGGTACTCGCTGCCATCTTTTGTATGCGGGCGGAAAGATAGACAACCAAACCCAATTGAGCGAAAATTAATCCGTAGAATGTCAATTTACTTGAAAAAACAAACGAGAGCATCACTTCGCTGCTTGCCGTGAATACTGCTGTTACTGATGTTAATAATAATCCAAGCATCATCCAACCATAAACTTTGGTCAGAAATGCCTGCTGCACGCGCTGAATGTCGCGGCTATATGAATCGGCTGAGATATTATAATCCATTATAGAATCCTTTTTAAAATGTTGAGTTCAATTTTACAAAAATTTTTAATAAAAATCTATTCATTTTCAGGGTTAGAATTTAGTGCCCCTTTTTTATTTTCTAATTCCTCCCATCGGTGATATAGTTTTGCCGTTAGGGATTTAGCTGCCTCAAGCAGGGTGTGAAGTTCGGTTATTTTGTCTGAATATTCGGAATAAAATTCCGGAGCTGCAAACAATGATTCTATTCGCTTGACTTCAGCTTCGGCGGTTTCAATGGCAAGTTCCATTCCCTCAAGCTCTTTTGTTTCAGTCCACGAAAGTTTTTTTCCTGTTTGTTTTTGCCGCGCTGAATCTTTGCGGCTCGATCGCGATATACCTGCAGATAGAGCTTTAGCGGCATTTAATCCGGCTGTTCGTTTTTCTACATAGTAATCATAATTGCCTTCGCTTATATATACTTCATTGTTTCCTTCGAGAGCAAGTATTGTATCACACACTCTATTCAAAAAGTATCTGTCGTGACTAACGATAGCAGCACATCCTTCAAAGCCGCTCAGTGCCTCTTCAAGGATACGCAAGGTTGGAAGGTCTAAATCGTTTGTAGGTTCATCCAAGAGGAGAAAGTTTCCGCCGTTTTTCAGGATGCTCGCGAGCGTTAATCGACTTTTTTCACCACCTGAAAGTTTGCCGACCTTCGTATTAATCCGATCATCTGAAAAGAGGAAACGGCGCAAGTATGTCCACACGGGTATTGTTTGTCTGCCGAACCGCACAACTTCAGAGCCTTCTCCGATTGCCTGCAGAACAGTATCCGAATCATTCAATAAAAGCCGCGCCTGATCAACATAGTTAAACTCCGTTTTTTCTCCCCGCTCGATAACGCCGGATGTTGCTTCCAAATCTCCAAGCAGAAGTTTTAGTAAAGTTGTTTTACCGACTCCATTTTTGCCAACAATACCGATTTTTTTGCCCCGTTCAAAACAATAGTTGAACATTTCGAAAAGTGGTTTGCCGCCTATTTTCATACCGGCATCTTTTAGGTCTAACACTTTATTTCCAAGCCGCTCGGGAATGGGAATGATGAGGTCAACATCCACTTCTTTTTCAAGGGAAGGGGCTGCCGCGACTTCATAATAATCGTCAATTCTGCTTTTTGCCTTTGTCCTTCTGGCTCGCGGACCGCGCCGAATCCATTCAAGTTCCCGTTTAAGAAAACTCTGGCGTTTCTTTTCATCAACTTCTGAAACTGCTTCGCGTGCAGATTTATTGATAAGATAATCGGTATAGTTTCCGCGATGCGAATAGAAATTTCCATTGGCAAGTTCAACAATGCTTGTTGCAATCCTATCAAGAAAATACCTGTCGTGCGTAACAAATATGCAGGTGCCTTTATAACCGGCAAGATAATTCTCAATCCATTCGATAGAATCAGTGTCAAGGTGATTTGTTGGTTCATCAAGTATAAGCAAATCAGGTTCTGATATGAGCGAACGGCAGAGAGCTACGCGGCGTTTTTCACCTCCGGAAAGAGTTGCAATCTCGCGATTGCTTTCAGGGGTGTGCAGTTCTTTCATAAGGAGATTTATTTTTCTTTCAAGATTCCATCCATCGTGCCGGACTATTTCGTCCTCGATGAAATGCCGCTGCATAGAGTCAAGATTATGATCTTCATATTGCTGCAAGAGTTTGCTGATATATGCTGCGCCGGATACAATGTTCTCATACACATTACGCGATTCATCTAACGTAAATTCTTGTGAAAGAAAGCCGACACGCGAATCCTTACGCTTGGCAACTTCACCGGAATCAGGGTCCAAGACACCGGAAAGAATTTTAAGGAACGTGGATTTCCCCGCGCCATTGCGTCCTACAAGCCCAACGCGGTCTTCCTCGTGGATGCTCAATGATGCTTTATCAAGAACTATCTGGTGACCATAAGCAACAGTAAGTTCCAACGCGGTAAGTATAACAGGTTTAACTGAATCGGCAGAAGCCATAGATGACTTTATTAACTCCAAATAAATGAATAGTTGAGTAGGCAATATAGTGAAATATGTGGACGTGGATGAGATCGGCAGCGCGTTTTCCGTGAGCATCGCGCCGCTTCGCGGCACCAAAGTTCAGCGATATCTTGAAGCAGGACTTCCGCGAACAATAAATATTTCTGTTTATTTGGCTTGGAAGTAAAACCAAACTGCCGGATGGTTAAGGGCTTGTTAAGAAATAACTTTTACATCTTCTAAAGATAACCTTCGCGATCTTCGCGTCTTCGCGTGAGAAATTGTTAAGGTTATTTATGAACGATCCCTAATTAAACACCTTGAATTTAACAAGGCTGTTCGTAAATTACTCCCTATGAAAAAAATTGCTTATTCAATATGTTTTGTCAGCGGAATTATTTTTATTTTCGCCGGCATTGTAAAACTGTTTCCTATTAATTCATTCGAATTTCAAATGGTGACACAGGGACAAGCCAATTATGCTATCGCGCCTTATTTATCGCGGCTTATTATTGGTTTTGAAATACTGCTTGGCATAGGGCTGCTGCAAAGGTTTTGGCTGAAACAAATTATAATTCCTGCTTCTGTATTATTGCTCGCGGTATTCAGTCTTTATCTTGGCATAAAAATTTTTCAAGGCGGAAGCCCTGATAATTGCGGGTGCTTCGGACAGATACTCCCGATGTCTAACACTGCCGCGTTGATAAAAAACCTTATACTCATTGTTCTTATATTGTTCGCGTATAAAAAAATTGAAACTGATATACCCGGGAAGTTATTATATATAGTCATTCCAGCGGTCTGTATCTACGCTTTCCTGTTTATTGCATTTCCGGTGAAAAAATACGTTGTTCCAAACGTTTTGGCGGTTCCACCTGTTGTTAAGGATACCCTAAAAATAGTTTCCTCGGCGGCTGAATTTGTGACAAAGAAAATTCCGGATGTCCCTGAGAAAAAGGTTAAAAAAGATAGTACAAGAGTAATTAGGGTTATAGAAAAAACCGTATCAGTTTATACTCCGTTTAGCGTGTTTACAACTCTCGATGGGAGCAAAACGGTGGATTTGAACGATGGTGAAAAGATAGTTGCTATTCTGAGTCTTGACTGCGACCATTGTATTGCTGCCGCTAAGTGCCTTTCGGAACTATACAAGAAAGGCAAAATCCCCAAAGTTTACGCGCTCTTTCTTGGTGAAGAAAATCAAGTGAATCCGTTTTTTGAACAAACAGGATACGCGTTTCCATATATTATTTTACCGCCGGAAAAGTTTTTCCCGTTGTTAGAACAAAATCCACCGAGGATTGTTTATCTAAATAACGGCAATGTCATAAGCGATCAGTCCGGTGAAGCATTCTCTGCAGAGAAACTCTGACTTGTTGAATTTAGGACTCGTTCAGAAATAACATTTACAGTAACTACTCAGCCTGTTCTTGAATTTGTCCCAACGGGACTAAATTTGAATAACCGTGAGCGCTAACTCACGGAAAAGTAAGCCCAACAAATAACGTCCCCGAAAGGGGCGAACTAATGCGGCGTGAATTTGCCCCCTTCGGGGACATAGATGCTTTTTATCATTCTCCCGTGAGTTGTCACTCACGGTTATTCAAATTTAGTCCCGT
>CAIYTF010000023.1 GCA_903929035.1 uncultured Ignavibacteriales bacterium | reverse complement strand
ATCACACTTTTTAGCTAACTCAAGTCTCTCTTTTTCAACTTCATCAATCAGTATTTTGACAAAAATATCCGCTGTTCTATGGAAAAGGGGGGAGCTTCAAATTATGGAACTTTTTAAACTCGACTTTTCGTGCAGGCACTAGGTAATTGGGAGCTGCGTCTTGATACTAAAACTATCTATGCATCGGATAGTGCAGAAAAGATATACGGGCTTTATGGCGGTCAATTGGAGTTAGCAGCTGCTCAACAATACACTCTCCCTCAATACAGACCGCTTCTTGATAATGCTCTGAAAGAATTAATTGAAAACGAGGCATCGTATAATGTTGAATTCAAAATAAAAAACGCTGAAACCGGCGATATTATCGATATTCATTCCATTGCCGAGTATGATATTGACAAGAAAACCATATTCGGGGTTATTCAAGATATTACCGAGCGCAAACAAATTCAAGAAGCACTTGAGAAATTAAATTCCGAGAAAGATAAATTATTCTCTATTATTGCACACGACTTGAGAAGTCCTTTCCACGGTTTACTGGGATTAACAGAAATTATGGCAGCAAACAGCAGTGAAATGGCATCGGAGGAAATTTCAAAATTCAGCTGCGTCCTTTACGAGTCCGTGGCAAACTTATACAGGTTGTTGGAAAACCTGTTAGAGTGGGCACAAATCCGGAAAGACTTCACTATCTATACTCCATCAGAGATTTTTTTGACTGATGTTTTTGCACAAAGCAGAGAGGATATCAAGCAAATAGCAATTCAAAAAGCTATTGCTATTGAAAATGAAATTACTAATAACCTGAAAATCTTTGCCGATGAAAAAATGATAAACTCTGTTTTAAGAAATCTTTTATCTAATGCAGTTAAATTTACTAAAACCGGCGGTAGAGTTACTTGCAAAGCCAGAGAAACAGAAGAACAAATGATCGAGGTTTCAATAGCAGATACCGGTGTGGGTATGCCTTCAGACATTATCCGGAAGCTGTTCATATTAGGAGAAGACGTGGGTATGAGAGGAACTGAAAACGAACCGAGTACAGGCTTAGGTTTATTGCTCTGCAAAGAATTTGTTGAAAAGCACGGCGGCAAAATTTGGGCGGAGAGCATAGAAGATATAGGAAGCACGTTTTATTTTACGGTGCCGACTTTATCGTCTTCTACGGCTGAAATAAACGGCAAATAACGGTAGTTTGAGGTTTCCGTTATTCTCAACTAATACCAAACCGACAACAAGTTAGACTAAATTAACTGTGTTATTCCGAGAACTCTGATAGAGTTCAATTTTAATAACCGTGAGCAAGTGCCGCGAAGCGGCGCGATGCTCACGGTAAAATGCGCAGAGCCCACTCTCTCGTCTCCGTAGGAGGCGAACTTACCACTCACTATCGCCAAAAAGTTACTGATTGCACCGGATTTTGGTTGTCCCCTTTCAGGCAACAGTACTTGTTTGTGACGTTTTCCGTGAGCATCGCGCCGCTTCGCGGCACTTGCTCACGGTTATTTCAAATTTTACTCATTTGGAGTATCATCGCGAGCAATTATTTTCTGATCGCGGATTATATTGGCATACTATTCAACTTGTTGTCGGTTTAGTATGATATCGGGCTTTAGCCCAAATCACCCCTAAAGCGTGTTAGTAATTTAGTTAAGACGCTGGTTTTCTATTAATAATTAACGTAAATAATGATGAATAACTAAATAAATTATATAGAAAGTTAAAAGAACTAAAAAATCACTTGCTTAGTTATAGAAAATTTCCTAATTTGCAATATATTCTAATATAAATAATAAAATACGTCTATTTTAACTAATTTATTTAGTTAACTATTAACATACAGCTAATATATTAAGACCATTATTGTAATTATCATAAATAATACAACAAAAAAGAAGGAAACATACTATGGCAACCGAATCAACAACCGTAAAAAAAACGCTCGGGTTAACGGGCGTGACTGTAAACGCTATGGCGTTAATTGCCCCGGGGGCATTTTTATGGATAACTTATCAGCTTCAAGCAGGCAATAGCGGAGGCGATACAGATATGTGGACGGGCATTGTTATGGCACTCATTGTAGCATTCCTGACCGCATTCGCGTTTTCCGAACTCGCACGCAAATACCCTGAAGCAGGCGCGGGCGGCTCATATTATTTCGCGGAAAAAGCGTTTATGGAACGCGATAAAGCTCACCACCGCAGATTCGCCCGTATCGCCAAATTTATCACCGGATGGGCAGCTCATTTATTTTACTGGGTATATCCCGGAGTGATGGTGGCTATGATGGCAGTTCTGATTAATTATATTTTCGGACAATTCGGCATAACCCTGCCTTTGCCTGTACAAATATTGACCGCGTTTGTTTTCTCGGGACTCGTTGGACTGATTGCAGTGCGCGGTATTAGCGGTTCAACGAACCTGGCTATAGTAATTAATGTTATTCAACTTGTGTCCCTTATCGGATTCAGTATTCTTGCAATTATGTTCCGTGTACAAAATCCGCTGGGCGCGACAGAATGGGCACACCCTTCATTTACATCGATTGTTTTTCCGCACAGTCTGCCCGCGATGTTGTTTCAATCAACAATTGCAATTTTGATCTTAGTTGGTTTTGAATCATCTACATCATTGGCAGGGGAAGCTATCAACCCAAAACGCGATATTCCGCGCGGAGTGATACTTTCTTTGGTGATACAAGGTATTTTCGCTTATTTGCTTGAATATTTCGCGGCTAATTATGCAATATGCGAAAAACTTGTCGGTGTCGGAGCTGATGGAAAACAAGTTACAGGAATGGCAGCAGCAGCGGCATCAGGCGCGCCAATCGGAGACCTTACAAGATTGATTGGTGATACAATGCTGGGCGGCAACGGATTTGCTTTGATGATTGTTATTGCTATTACAGTGGGAATCGCGGTTCTTGGTACAACGCTGGCGGCTATGAACACGGCGGTGCGGGTAAGTTTCGCGATGGCTCAAGATAACGAAATGCCTGAATTGCTTGGTGTCCTTCATTCAAAGCACGTTACCCCGCATATGGGAGTCTGGGCTTTAGTAGTTGTTTCGGCAATTATTGGCGGCATAGGCGTTGTTAGCGTTACAGCCCTTACAGGTATTACTCTGGCTTCTAATATTGGCACATTCATTCTTTATGCTCTGATTTGCGGACTTACATTTATCACTTTCACAGGTAAAAGCGAATTTCACAGCATAAAGCACGCGGTCATTCCGTTTTTGGGCTGGGTTGGAAATGTAGGACTTCTTGTTGCCATAGTTTATATTGGATTGACCACGCCGGGCGTATCTTCTGATGCTACTAAAATAGCTTTATGGATAAGTGCCGGATGGGCAGCCTTAAGCGCGCTATACTTTGTAGTTAATAGTAAACGGAGCGGCAAGCATATTATTACTCCGCTTCATCAGGTTGCCGATAGAAAAGTAAATTCTTAATTGATAAATATTTTGTATAAACAGGAGGATGCATTGATTCCAATTCATCTTCCTGTTTATTCTTTTAAAGGAACAGAACTCTTGGCGGAAGATTCAGCTTCAATTCTTGTATCCGGAGTCACAAAGGCAGGCAATGTCAGACTTGAAAATCAGGATTCAATCAGACTTTCAGATGTAAACTCAATTTCATCTGAAAAGGACGGCTATTTATTTGGAATAGCAGACGGAATGGGAGGTTTTGCCAATGGAGCAATTGCCGGCAGAGTGGCACTTGAAACATTTTTTGAAACTTTCGAGGAAGCAAAGAATATCCAATCAAAGCAAAAAATGAAAGTGGCTATTCAAAACGCTAATCTAAGAGTATATCAGGAAGCACGGCGTTTATCGGAGGGGAATATGGGAACAACGCTTACCTGCGTCCATCTATCCGGATCAAAAATTATGGTTGGGCATATCGGAGATAGCAGGGCATATCTTATAAGGAACAATACAATCCGCTGCCTCACTGATGATCATACAAGGGTGGCGGCACTTGTGCGGATGAAATTGCTTTCGCCTGATAAAGTTAGAACCCACGCGCAGCGTTCTGTACTCGAAAAAAGTTTAGGTACAGGTTTGTTTGTTCAGCCGGATATTTTTTCAGTACCTGTTTTTGAAAACGATGTTATTGTTCTCTGCACGGATGGTGTATGGTCGGTTGTCGAAGACCCTGTTTTACTTGAAATTGTTTCATCCGGTAAGGATACCAATGCTATTGCCATTGATATTGTTGACAAAGCACTTGAACTTGAAAGTGATGATAATGTATCAAGTATGGTAATTCACGTTCGGAAACTTAACTCAAATTCTGAAGAGGAGTCTTTCCCCAAAAAACGGAGTCTATCTAAATTTTTTAACATATTCAAAAAAGCAGAATAAATGGAATTATCGTGTTTTCAATTTTGACCATAATCAATTCTTGAGTAATTTTAACTTTTAAATATGAATAAATATTATCTAATTCCCCACTATCCACGGAACGGATATGCTGCAAATTAGCGATCAATTTGACCACTTTCAAATCCGCTCCCATCTCGCGAAGGGCGGGATGAGCAATGTTTATCGTGCCTACGACCTGTTAAGTGGGAAAGAAGTGGTTCTAAAAGTACCTGATAAAAACTCTATCGGCGATCCCGCCCAATATGAACGTTTTCAGCGCGAACTTGAAGTTATGCGGAGCGTTGATCATCCTGCAATCCAAAAAGGATTGAGTTCGGGATTTTTTAACAATACCCCGTATCTTGTAACTGAATTAATTGAAGGCGAATCAATGAGAGAAATTGTGGCAAAGAATTCACCTTTCCCGCGGGAAGAAGCTGTTTCTCTTATTAAAAGAATTGCCGATGGCGTGATGCACTGCCATAATCTTGATATTATCCACCGCGATCTGAAACCTGAAAATATTCTTATCACACCTGACGGGCAGCCTGTTATACTTGATTTTGGTTTGACACTTACAAAAGGAGCACATCGGGTGACTTATGCCAATTTCAGCAGTGCCGCCGGCACGCCGGACTATATGGCACCTGAACAAATTGAGGGAAGCAGAGGAGACCAGCGTACTGATATCTACGCGATAGGAATAATGTTTTTTGAAATGCTCTCCGGAAAAATTCCTTTCGAGGGAGATAACAATCTCGCGGTTATGGCTCAGCATCTGCACGGTGCTTTGCCCCGTCTTGATAAAGTTGCACAAGGAGTATCTCCGCAAATGGCGGCAATAGCGGCAAAATGCTTGCAGCGGGAGCCAAAGGATAGATACAATAATTTGCAGGAATTCATACACGATCTGGACAATCCGGATTTAGTGGATATTTCTATTCTTGAACGGGCTACCGGACCCGCGACTGCTTCTCCCTGGTGGAAAAAACAGCCGTTTCTTTCTATTGCCACGGCTTTTGCTATATTGTTAGTTATTATTACATTAGCACTGATTTTACAAAATTCAAGGCATTAGGATTAAATATGGAAAGCAATTCTGTTACCCCTGAAGATTTATTGAGGAACATTTCAGAGGAAGATGTAAACTTTATCGATTTACAATTTACAGATATTGCAGGAGCTGTAAAGAATATTACTATTCCCGTAAAGCAGCTGGAATCCACGCTTAACCACGGAATCTGGTTTGACGGTTCTTCCGTTGAGGGTTTTGCGCGCATCGCGGAAAGCGATATGTACCTTTTCCCCGATATAACCACCTTCGCGATTCTTCCCTGGTTACAGAACGATAGAAAAACCGCCAGACTCATCTGTAATGTTTATACTCCCGATAGCCAGCCATTTCTTGGCGATCCGCGTTACATTTTATCCCGGGTGATTGATGAAGCAGAAAAAATGGGTTTCATATACAACACGGGTCCAGAACTCGAGTTTTTCCTTTTCAAACCAAATCCAAACGGTAAATTTCTGCCTCCTCTGCCGCAGGATAGCGGAGGATATTTTGATCAACCTGTTGATATGGTCGCGACAAATTTCTGGCGGAACGTGGCAAGTGCTCTCGGTGCATTCGGCATTGAAGCTGAAACGATGCACCACGAAGTAGCCCCGGGGCAGCACGAAATTGATTTCCGCTATTCCACAGCACTAAAGACTGCCGATAACGCGGTTACGTTCAGGTCATTGGTAAAAATACTTGCCGACCAAGCGGGATTATACGCTACTTTTATGCCTAAACCAATACGCGGTCAAAGCGGAAACGGGATGCACGTTCACCAGAGTTTCAGTTATAAAGCCAATGGTTCTAACGCGTTTTTTGATCCGGGCGACCAGCACGGACTTTCAAAGATTGCAAAACATTTCATAGCAGGGCAGTTAGCTCACGCGAAAGGTATGTGTGCCATTCTTGCCCCGCTTGTAAATTCATATAAGCGGCTTGTTCAGGGATATGAAGCACCCGTGCATATAAGCTGGGGCAGAATAAACCGTTCAGCTCTTATAAGAATACCGCGGGCACACTCTACCGAGGCAACCCGCCTTGAACTGCGCTGTCCCGATCCGAGCTGTAATCCTTATCTCGCGCTCACGGTAATGCTTGCTGCCGGTTTAGATGGCATTAAGCGTGAACTGCCGATTCCCGAAGCACAGGAAGAAAACCTTTATCTTCTTGCTAAGAATAACAAAAACTCAGGTATTGATATTCTGCCCGGTTCCTTAAATCAGGCAATCGCGGAATTAGAAAAAGATACTGTTATAAAACAGGCGTTAGGAAGTCATTTATTCGAGCGGTTTGTAGCCGCGAAAGAAATTGAATGGGAAGACTACAGGTTAGAAGTAACTCAATGGGAATTAAACCGCTATTTCCCTGCTTATTGATTTAGGGCTCGTTCACGAATAACTTTTATCTTTACAGGATTTTCAATCTTTGTGTTATATTTGAGTTATACAAACATAAATTAAATCTGTAAACAGCTATGGAATATATAAGGAAACAAATTACGCTGCCCAAAAGCGTTGAACGCCGCTACGAGCAGCTCGCGAAAGAAAATGGTAAAGACTTCTCGGAATATATCGGAGAAATACTGAAAACTCATCTCAAGTTTTTGCCCAAGAAGAAACGTGCTAATAACTCTTATGAAAATCTCAGGAGTATAATAGGTATTTGTTCCGGAGAAGACCGCGACTGGTCAATTAATCACGATAAGTATTTGTATGAAGAATCGGATATTCATTGATTTATATTATACTCCAAACGGGTAAATCCGGATTACAAATCGCCGATTTGCTCGCATATCCACTATCGGTATGCACTAAAATATTATGGATTAAAAGAAGATAATCGCGATACTTTCAATGACAAAATTTTAAGTAACTACTCAGCCTGTTCTTGAATTTGTCCCAAAGGGACTAAATTTGAATAACCGTGAGTGCTAACTCACGGAAAAGTAAGCCCAACAAATAACGTCCCCGAAGGGGGCGAACTAACTACGCGGCTTGAATTTGCCCCTTTCGGGGACATAGATGCTTTTTATCATTCTCCCGTGAGTTGTCACTCACGGTTATTCAAATTTAGTCCCTTTGGGACATAATAT
>CAIYTF010000022.1 GCA_903929035.1 uncultured Ignavibacteriales bacterium | reverse complement strand
TCACTCACGGTTATTCAAATTTAGTCCCTTTGGGACATAATATCAGTACCGTATATTTTCTTGATTTCAGGAGGCTGAGTAGTTACATACGAAGTATAAAATGCCTGTTCTTAAATTATTTATTTTCTTTTTGGGTGGGGGAATAAGCTGACCCTGCTATGGGGAATAAGTTGGTCGTTTTTGCCTTTTAGTGGGGGAAGTAAGATGGTTGTTGACAAAACTGGATGAAGTTATAACTGCCGGAATAGAACAAGTGAAAGGATATTTGGCATTGGAGGAAATTAAAGCGATATCCAACTTGAAAGCTTGGCTAATAATCTTTACAGGTGATGTTTGCGCGGAGTGTAGGGAAATTGTTTTGTGATACGGTACGGATATTATGTGCCAACGGGACTAAATTCAAGAACAGGCTGTTACCCAAATTTAACTCTTTTTTTTCAGCTTTTTTTAGCAGAATATTCCTATAAATTCTCATATCTTATGCTTTCTCGTGCAGGCACTATATATTTTGCCTACTCGGCTTTTTCGCGTGAGGATTTGTCAGTCTTATTTGTAAACAAGCCCTTATGCTTTTTAACTTATTTTCAGTAATTTTAGAAAACCAATTGAAAGAAATACGGAATGAATGTTTTTGAAGGAAACTTAGATGCTAAAAATTGCAATGTTGCCATTATTGCAAGCAGATTTAATGATTTTATAGTTGCTCGGCTTATCGAGGGGGCGGTAGATTGCCTCAAACGGCACGGTGCTTTAGAAAATAATATTTCGTTATATAAAGTTCCCGGTGCTTTTGAGATTCCCGTAATGACAGAAAAAACAGCCCAATCCGGAAAATATGATGGACTTATTTGTCTCGGGGTGGTAATTCGCGGCAGCACACCGCATTTTGATTACATTGCTTCGGAAGTAAGCAAAGGAATTGCAAATATCTCTCTAAAACATACGCTCCCGATATCATTTGGAATACTTACAACTGACTCAATAGAACAAGCTATCGAGCGTGCAGGAACCAAGGCAGGAAATAAAGGATGGGATGCAGCTTTATCTGTTATCGAGATGGTTAATCTTTTCAGATAAGATGTTTCAGATAGAGCAGTTAGCTTAAAATTTACATTCTTTCGGGAGCAGAAACGCCAAGCAATCGCAAACCGTTGCTGATAACTATCTTCGCGGCAATAGCAAGTGATAACCTTGCCCGTGAGAGATTTTTTTCTACACCTATAATGCGGCAGAACGTATAGAACTTATGAAATGCTTCTGCTGCTTCGCGCAAATATGTTGTCACTTTTTGTGCTTCAAATATTTCCGCGGCATAGAGAACAACATCAGGAAACAATAACAGTTCTTTAATCAGGGCTTGTTCTTCAGGACTTTGCAAGATGTAAAGAGAATCAGTCGATGACTCTAAGCCCGCTTCTTCTGCATTGCGAATAATTGAACAGATTCGCGCGTGCGCGTACTGGAGATAGAATACCGGATTCTCATCGGATTGTTTCTTTGCCAAGTCCAGATCAAAATTCATATGCGAACCAATAGAGCGCATATTAAAGAAATATCTTGTAACATCAACACCAACTTCATCAACAAGCTCATCCAACGTCACGTAATTAGCTTTACGAGTGGACATTTTTACCACTTCGCCATCTTTGATAATCGTAACAAATTGATGTATTAATACTTGAACGCGTTCAACCGGATATCCAAGCGATTTCAGCGCGGCAAGCACATCCGGATAAGTTGCCTTGTGGTCAGACCCAAACAAGTCAATGATTAAATCATAGCCGCGTTCAAACTTAGTAATATGGTAAGCAATGTCGGGAAGCCGGTATGTAGGCTCGCCTGTTGACTTCACAATTACTTTATCCGCGTCATTCCCGAGTTCGGCAAGTTTCAGCCATATCGCGCCTTCTTGTTCATAGCTTAATCCTGTTTTTTGGAAGTGATCAAGAAGTGATGAAATTTTACCTTCTTCATACAGGGAATTTTCATTATAAAATGCCTTATGCTCGATACCGAGTCGTTTCAAAGTCCCTTTTAGTTCTTTAAATATTTCCCGTTCAGCAGCTTCTTTGAATTTTCCTTCAACAGGTTCATCGCGTAAAGAATCACCAAACTCGGCTAAAAGCTGTTTTGCAATATCGCTTATATAACCGCCTTGATAGTGTCCCTCCGGAAATTCAAATTCATCGCCAAGCTGCTGTAAGTATCTCAGCTTGACTGAATCGCCAAGCATACGCATTTGCCTGCCGGCGTTATTAAAGTAATACTCGCGGTCAACAGAATAGCCAACCCACTCAAGTAGCGCGGCAATGGTATCGCCGATTACCGCGTTGCGTCCGTGTCCCACTGTAAGCGGACCCGTTGGATTTGCAGAAACAAATTCAACATTTGCTTTTTTACCAATATACTTTTGGGATTTTCCGTAAGATTCATTTTGAATAAAAATATCTTTTAAAGAATTTGCAAGATATTCTTTTTTGAAAAAGAAATTAATGAACCCCGGACCGGCAATTTCTATCTTTTCTATAACAGCTTCATCAGGCTGAAGTGATGCAGCAATAGTTTGGGCAAGGGCGCGCGGATTTTTATTTGCTTTCTTTGCAAGCAGCAACGCGATGTTCGTAGAAAAATCACCGTGTGAAGTTTGCTGTGGAATCTCAAGAACAATGGGTTCATTGCCAAATAGCATCTCGCTATTCAGCGCGGGCGTAATTAAAGAATGAAGGTAATTTCGTAAGCTCATAGTTAATTATTAATGGTAAATTATGAATTGTTAATGATTAACTCACGTTACGCAAAATGCGGCTAATATTGTTTAGTTTTTGTCTTCAAAACAGGGCATTATTCTATATTTTGCGTAACTTCAGTTATTAATGGTAAATTGTTAATGATTAATTATGAATGATAAAGTCAATTTTGAGTAATTTATTCATAATTAACCATTAATCATTAACAATTAGTCTGTTAGTTCGTCTTTGAGTTCGCGTGTAGGGGCATCGCTCCACAACTTCTCAAGGCTGTAAAAAGCGCGGACTTCAGTGGAAAAGATATGAACCACCACGTCAATATAATCAAGGAGAATCCATCCGGCAGATTTGTAACCTTCTTTAAACCAGACTTTTTTTCCTTCATTACGCAGTTGTTTTTCCACGTGATCGGCAATTGCTCTGACCTGCACATCAGAATCGGCGGAGCAAATAATAAAATAGTCGGTCATTGTTGTTACTTTGTGAAGTTCAATGAGTTTTACATCACTGCCTTTTTTTTCAAAAATAAGTTCGGCAATTCTTTGGTTTAATAGTTCCGGAGACAAATACATCCTCGCGTTAATAGGTTTTATATGAAATATCTTTTCCAAGGATGACTGTTGCATCCAAATAAAGGTCTTTGTTACGGATGTTCACCACACGAGCGGAATCGATTGAAAGTAAACTTGCAATATAATAAGCGGGGATAGAATTGTCATTACGCAGAATAATAATAGTTTCAGGAACATTTGAAAGCCGGTAGTTGCTGGAATGTACGACATCCATTCCTTTCTGCCGCAAAAAATCAACTATTTTCTCGTTATACCCGCGTTTACCGGAGCCATTTAGTACTTCTATTACCCCTTTAACCTTGACTTCTGCTTTTTCAGTACCCGGAAGTACTGTTTTTTTTGGTATAGCTTCAAATATTACCAAGATGACTAAATAAATATTCAGCAAAATAAGAGCAGCAATAACCGAATACTGAACAAGTTTTTTGTGTTGTCTGTAATAAATCTCGACTTTTTGAAAAAAATCAGCCATTTCTAAATTATGGATTTCTCATAAAGTCATAAAACGGATCGTAACCTAAAGCTCCGCGAGAGTAGTATGCTGCCCGTGGAACATTATTATAAAGCAGGCTTATATGAAAATCTTTGGATAGTGAGTAGTTCAGTTGGGCGCGGCTAACATAGATACCATTCAGATTACTTTGAAAATTTTTACCGAATGTGTTATATGGTGAGTGCATCAGCGAGGCATCAACCTGTAAATTAAGGTCGTTGCTGAAACGATACATCATTGCATTAGTATAAACACCAAGTGCCAATCCCGCGCTGCCGGATGCCGAGTATGACATTGAATAGGATTGTGACATAGAAAATTTTGATGGATCAAAAATTCCCAAAATATAGTTATTGGAACGATCAACCAGTCCATCAGCAACACTTGGTTTAAAAACATTTTGATCTTTAAACTGGGCGAAACTCAAGGTTGAAAGTAATACTGCTGCCAAAATTAGTTTTTTCATAAAATCTCAAAAATTAATATCAAAGTTTACAAATAGAATCGGACATAAACAATACAAAAAAAATGGGTAGAGGTTTCCCAAAAAATTAAATGAGAAAAATAATGTAACTTCTCATACCAAATTGCTATCAAGATGAATAGAATACAATGCGATAAATACTTTATTTATAATGAGTTAATATTCATAGTAAAGTTTAACCTGATGGCGGTTTGGTATTAGTGCCCCCTTTATCAAATAGTTCATTGGTTTTACGGGAGAGATGATTTTCTAATGCTTCTTTGCAGCAGTAGAGGTTCATACTTGAGCTGGGTTAATTGAATATTTGTAAATATATAATTTTCAAACAGTTATAGTGGCTAAGGAATTACACCGATTTTAAAATAAAAAATACTGAATTTTTTCAAGCATTTTATCAATAAATTTTGTATAATGTTTTTCGGTTGAGCATCAAAAATGTTTAACTAAGTACATATTTGAACAATAATTCCTATATAATATATGACTCTACTTGACGCAATTAAAAAAACCGGGTTAGAAGAACTGCTTGAATTGTGCCGGAAAAATCTTATTTCGGTTGATGAAAAGCTAATTGAAAAGGCATTTGAATTTGCCGCGGCCGCCCACTCGAATGAATCGCGGAAGTCTGATGAACCATATCTTACTCATCCGCTTGCAGTGGCAAAAATTCTTGCAAACGAAATTCCATTCGATGATGTTTCTGTAGCAAGCGCGTTAATGCACGATGTTTTGGAAAATAATAAAGATTATACTCTTGAAATGATTCGGAAAGCATTTGGTGCAGAAGTCGCTGAAATTGTTAACGGACTAACAAAAGTTACCAATATTTTCAAAGGCACCGATATTGATCAATCGGAAAATTATCGTAAGCTCCTGATGAGCGTCACGAAAGACGTGAGGGTCATTATTGTTAAGTTTGCCGATCGTCTTCACAATATGCGAACATTAGAGTTTCTTCCGCCCGACAAACGAAAACGTATCGCTCAGGAAACAGTAGAGATTTATGCGCCGCTTGCAAATAGATTCGGTCTTGGAAAACTGAAAATTGAATTAGAGGACTTGACATTTAAGGAATTGAATCGCCAGGCTTATGAGGACTTGAAACGTAAAGTTAATACGCGCCGTGAGGATAGGGAGGAGTATCTGGAACGTTTCAGGAAACCGCTCGCCGAAAAATTGACAGAGGATAATCTTAAATTTGAAATTAGCGCGCGCGCGAAACATCTTTACAGTATTTATAAAAAAATGGTGAAGCGAAGCAAACCGTTCGAGGAAATTTTTGATTTGTTCGCTGTGCGTGTGATTCTTGATACTGACGATGCTAATGATTGCTATACAGTTTTTGGATTTGTTAACAGCAGCTTCACGCCAATTCCAGATAGATTTAAAGATTATATTGCTATCCCAAAAGCTAACGGTTATCAATCTTTGCACACCACCGTTATTGGTCCTGAAGGAAAACCGATTGAAGTGCAAATAAGAACACGGAAAATGCACGAGATTGCCGATCAGGGGGTAGCAGCACATTGGCGGTATAAAGAAGGCAAGACTGAAGATGACAAAATAATTGATCAGTATGTGAATTGGATCCGCGATTTACTTGATGCTAACGGCGGAGATGAGCTTCGGAAAAGTATTATTGAGAACTTCCGATTGAACCTTTATACCGATGAGATATATGTTTTCACACCCAAGGGAGAACTGAAACGCCTTCCATTAAACTCGACACCTGTTGACTTTGCTTTTTCTGTACATAGCGAGGTTGGGTCTCATTGCATTGGAGCTAAAGTTAATGGACGAATTGTACCATTAGATACTATCATACATAGCGGTGATATGGTTGATGTAATTATTTCCAAAAATCAACATCCAAATAAAAACTGGCTAAAATTTGTTCAGACTCAAAAAGCAAAATCGGATATTCGGAAATGGCTCAATAAAGAAGAAGATATTTTAGTTACAAAGGGTAAAGAAATTTGGGAAAAAAAGTTAAAAAAGTTGAAGCTTTCTTATACGCCGGACGATACTTTAAAATTTGCGATAGAGCAAAAATTTGAAAATAGCCGAAATTTGTTCAAAGAAATAGGGCAGGGCAAAGTTGAGGTTGAAGAATTAATAAAACAGGCGGATGAGAAAGAGAAGAAAAAAGATTCTCCAGATGCGCAAATTTCTTTTGATAAGTTCACCAAATTTGCACGTGCAACGGGCGGGGGAATGGTTGTTAATGGAATGCAGTCAGATATGTTGGTCTCATATTCAAAGTGCTGTAATCCGATTCCCGGAGATGCTGTGGCTGGGTATATCACTACTGGTGACGGGATAAAAATTCACCGGAAAACCTGCAAAAATCTGGTGGATATCTCAAAACGCGAACCGGAAAAAATTGTTTCAATACAATGGCCTGAGATTGAAAGTTCAAGTTTTATTGTAGGACTAAGCCTTCAAGGTGAAGATTTCCCGGGTTTGTTGAATGAAATAGCACATCAAATTGTGAGTTTCAAAAACACCAATATTAAAGCAATCAGTATTGGAACGCAAGATTCTTTCTTTGAAGGCTCAGTAACGCTTTTTGTACAGAATATTGAGCACTTGAACCGGATTATTGAACGACTGAAAAAAATTAAGGGTGTTGCTACGGTAAAACGATTAGAAGTATAAAAGCGTGGCTAAAGAAACACGAATATTGGCTATTGATTTTGGTGAGAAAAGAATTGGCACAGCAATTTCAGATCCTCTGAAAATAATTGCACAACCTTTTGAGTTTATAGTTAATGATCAACAATGTTTTCCTCGTCTTGCCGCCATTATCGCGGAAAAACATATTGAAAAGATCATCCTTGGATTTCCATACCGCGGTGATGGTGAAGAAACTATCATAACGAGAAAAATAAAACTATTCAAAATTGAATTGGAAAAACGATTTGCTCTTCCGGTAATATTTATAGATGAAAGTTTTTCATCAAGTGTTGCAGCCGATAGAGTGCAGCAGAGTGTTACCAAGAAAATGAAACGGCGTGATAAATCCTTACTTGATATTCACGCCGCTGTTGTAATACTGGAAGATTATTTGAGAAGTTGTGAACAATAAAAAAGGCTGCTCATTTTGGGAGCAGCCTTTTTTATAAATGTTATCAATATACTTTGATGAATTATTTCATCAAAATCATTTTCTGAATCCGGTTGAAACTTCCAGCTTTCATTTGGCAGAAGTAAATACCACTCGAAAGATTGCCGGCATCGAAAGAAACTTCGTGTGTTCCAGCGGTTAGAACTTGGTCAACAAGCGTGCTGATAAGCTCTCCTGTTACAGAAAATACTTCCACTTTGACAGAAGTTGTGACGGGAATAGAGAATTTCACGACTGTTGAAGGATTGAACGGATTTGGATAATTGCGTTCTAATTTGAATTCTTTAGGAACTTCAGCAAAAGATGAATATTTGATTCCTGCAACTGTACTTTTCAATCCAGCTACAACGGATCTGCCTGCAACAGGGGCATTAAAGAAACTGGGCATATTCCGTTGGTTTGCTCCAATCATTGTTGCAAGGTTGGTAATAGAAGTGTCAGGAGTTAATCTTCCGGTGAATTGGCACAAATTTACTTGACCTGAACCATACATATAACGAACAATTAATTGTCCGGTAACAACACCTGCAGGGAAATCAAGTTTTGCTTTTGGAGCAAGAACGGAAGCGAGAACATTAATTCCGGAAATATTCAATTTTGTTGCTTGATAGAAGTTTAATAGCACTTTATCTTTTGTCGTACCGTTTACTTCAAAGCCTCCAAATAGTCTTGTGCTGTCACCTGAAATATTTACTATCACTGATGAACCTGCAGGAGCGTTAATAGTAAATCCGTTACTATTTAACAATTTACTGCCGTCAAGATAGAAAACATTCAATCCCGGTTTGCTTCCGTTTAAAGTTAAAGCAAAATAAGATTGGGCAACAGTATCTGTTCGCGATAACGAGGCTAATTGCTCAGATAAATTATTTAGATGCAATTTAGCCCCTGCGAAGTTGACAACACTGTCTTTATATATACCATCATCGGCTGAAAAACTCATAGTAGATGTAATATATTCTTGATAGAGTGCTTTGCCGTTATAAACACGTCCTACCATAAAGGTAAGGTGATTCCCGCAAACTAATACATTTCCTGAATTAGGAGGTAATTGATCGCCTACACTGTAACCTGAAAGACTTGCATAACCACCTACAGCAAGTTTGCCTTGGGTATCTGCAGAAGGCTGGATAAGAGTATCAATAACAAATAGATTGAAGTCTTGAGCCTCACCGAAGTTAAATGGATTTGCATTTGAATGAGAATAATTAGTTTTTGTATTAATAACTACAACTGTTGAGTCACCCGCGTTTAAGTCACCTGCCGACCAAATGCCGGTTCCACTGTTGAAAACGCCGCTTGGCGTGCAGGAAACATAATCAAGTACTGCAGGAAGCTGATCTGAAACCTTAACATTCTGAGCGTTTACTGCCCCTATATTCTTAACTGTTAACGTGTAATTAATAAAATCACCATCGTTAACTGTTGATTTGTCTGCTTTTTTTGTAACAACTAATTGGATTTGATTATACCAACTTATAGTTCTTGAAATAGTTCTTGATGCTATTGTAGGCGTAGCAAGAATTAATTTTTGTTTACCGTTTGGATCCGCCAAATGGAAATACTTTGTTCCTGCAGGAATTCCAACTGTGCCTGAGGCGGTAATATTTGCAGTGGTCATATTTCCTGTTGGAGTAAGAGTAACAGAAGGAGATACACCGTTTGCACCGGTAGTAACAGTTGTTGTGCTAAGCGAACCTGCACCCGTTGAAAGAGTGATATTAACGTTAGGCATAGCAATACCCATATTATCAAATGCTTTCACGGTGAAAGTAATCGGTGAGCCTATATTGAATGATTGATTTGGTATATCAATGAAAAACGAATTGAGGCTGAAGACGTGAGCGTTAGCGGCTGCGTCCGACAAAATTTCCAATGCTCTTATCTTTACTGAAGCATCAACATTGGAGCATAAGTTAATATCCAATCCATCGGAAAGATGCCATAAAGCTATTTGCACTGCACCGGCTTCTTTTTCAACAGTATTCAATGATCCGGTATATGGATATGCTTTGAACGGATAGTAATTATTTAAAACATAAGTCATTACACTATCTGTAGCTGAAACGTCTTGATATGACTCGTTAAACGCGAGATTATGCGAAATATCGACACAATAAAGATTCACGGGTACATTATTGATAACCGCGTTGAAAGTACCGGCATAAACTGTTTCGTTATAAGGAGCAGGTAATGTCACAGTGATAACTTTATGTACACTTGTAACAGTAGCAATGCTCTTCGTATCTGCTCTGGGGGCTGAGGTCAATAAGACCATAATAGCTAAAACCATTAGTAGGCAAGCTTGTTTCATTGTTGTATTCCTTATAATAATAGTTTAAATATGTGTTATCTTCTAACATTAGCTATGTATCAACTATTGGGCCATCAAAAATGTTTGAAAATTAACCTATAAATGGGTACATAACAACAATACACTGTCTCATAATGAGAAAAAGTATCAAATTGGGAAAAGCGTTACTGTTTTTTTATACTCATCGGCAATCCTGTCTGCTGCAGTACGGTCTCTTGCTTCGCAAATGATTCTAATAATAGGTTCTGTGTTTGATGCTCTGCAGTGTACCCAATAATCTGGGAAATCCAGATGCAAGCCGTCTTCTTCATTAATTACAGCTCCAACACTTTTTTCTTTCAAAACAGCAAAAATAGCAGCGGGGGATTGCTTTGTTAGTTCAATTTTCCGTTTGGCAATTTCATACCGCGGGAGTGATTGTTTTAACTCTGACATTGTCCCGCCAAACTCAAGTAAATGCTGAAGTGTAAGGGCAATACCAATCAAGGCATCTCTTCCGTAATGAACTTCAGGAAGAATCACACCGCCGCTTCCTTCACCGCCAATTATTGCATTGGTTTCTTTCATTTTTTGCACAACATTTGCCTCTCCAACTGCTGACATATACGACTTGCATCCATTTTGCGCGGCAATATCTCGTACTGCTCTGGTAGTTGAAAGATTTACGACAACTGCCCCTTTTTTCTTGGAGAGATAGAATTTCACAGCCTGCGTGATAGTGTTTTCTTCAATGAATGGTTCTCCTTTTTCGGTAACAAGAACCAGCCGATCAACATCAGGGTCCACGATGATACCGATATCAGCTTTTGACTCTTTAACCCGCCGGAACGTTTCGCCTAAATTTTCCGGAATTGGCTCCGGCAGTCGGGGAAATATTCCTGTCTTTTCACAATCCATTTTTATTACTTCACAGCCAAATCGTTCTAATAGCTCAGGGATGCAGTCATATCCTGCTCCATTAACGCAATCAGCAAGGATGCGGAATTTTCGCTTCCTGATTGCTTCAACATCAATACAGGAAATACCCATTACTGCTTTGATATGTTCTTCAATAGCCTCGGGGTATAAAGTAACTTTTCCAACTTTCTCCCAAGTTTTGTAAACATAAATATCAGAACCAAGTTTAGTTTTCAATTGTTGATGCTCATCAGGCGTCATAAACTGTCCCGTGCTATTCAATAGTTTCAGAGCGTTCCACTGATTAGGATTGTGAGAAGCGGATATTGCAATGCCGCCATTCGCTTTGAGGTTTTTTACTGTAAGCTGAACTGTTGGCGTTGGACAGATGCCGATATCAATTACATCTAATCCTTTCGCGGTAAGAGTGCCTATAAGCAAGCTCTTTACCATTTCACCGGTAACGCGGGAATCACGTCCAATGACAATTTTACCTTCACCAATAAAATCGGCATACGCCGAAGCAAATTCAACAATTGTTTTTGGGTCTAAACCGTCACCGACTATTCCACGGATACCGGAGATACTTACCATTAAAGTGGGCATAATTATTATTCTTTATATTTAAATGTACAGGCAGTCACGGAGCGGGCGACCGTCCGGTCGCCCCTGCATCCGCCATTAACTCATATTATAATTCTATATCGCTGCAGTAATTACGTTTTTCACGCCATCGATAGATGCAATTTTTTTCAAGGTGACTTTATCTATCCTGCTATCAACCGAAATAATAGTGAGAGCCTCTAAGCCTTCGCCTAATCGACCGAGAGAAAGTCCTGCTATATTAACATTAGCTTCCGAAAGGAGTTTCCCAACTGCTGCAAGCATACCCGGTTTATCAATGTTGGTATAAAACAACATATTTCCTTCAGGCTTGATTTCCAATTTGAATTTATCTATTTGAACAATCCTAAAATCGGATGCGCTGAATACTGTTCCGGAAATACTATGTTTTGCTTTTCCGGTATCTATTTCTACAGTAACTAAATTTGCATAGTCGGTCTTGATGCTTGATATGCTTTCCTGATGCGATAAACCGTATTCCTTAGCCATAATAGCCGCGTTGATAAGATTAATCGGGTCGTGAACGAGATTGGAAAGAAAACCCTTGAGTGCGGCAGTTAATATCAATCCATCGGATGTAGCCAATAATTCACCGGAAAGAGTTACTTTCAGTTCTTTTGCTTTTTGATTTGTAAATTGGGCGAGTAGTCCGCCGACTGCAACAGCGAGCTGAACATAAGGGGAAAATTCTTTATCTGCAAATGCTGAAAGGGCGGCAGCATTAACTGCACCTTTTACTTCGCGTGTTTTAAATAACTCAACTATCTGTTCCGCGATTTGTATAGCCACTTTTTCCTGTGCCTCTTCCGTAGATGCGCCAAGATGCGGCGTTGTGATCACTTTTGGATGGCTAAATAGTGGATGTGAAAACTCCGGCGGTTCTACTGCAAAGACATCAAGCGCGGCACCGGATACTTTACCTGAATTTAATGCCTCAACTAAATCATCTTCATTGACGATTCCTCCGCGCGCGCAGTTGATTATTTTCACACCGTCTTTGCAAAGTTCAAAAGTTTCTTCGCGGAGTAAGTTCCGTGTATTTTCATCAAGCGGCACGTGGACAGTGATAATATCTGACCGTTCAAAGATAGTATTGATATCTGCCAATTCAATTCCAAGTTTTATTGACATTTCATCGGAAAGAACAGGATCGTAGCCAATAACGTGCATACCAAATGCTTTAGCGCGAATTGCAACCTCGCGTCCGATTTTTCCCAAACCAAAAATGCCGAGTGTTTTTCCATAAACCTCAGTACCCTTGAAAGATTTTCTATCCCATTTGCCCGCCTTTATGGAAGCATCTGCCTGTGCAATATTTCTGCATAGCGAAAGCATCAGCGTGAAAGTATGCTCGGCTGTTGAAATAGTATTTCCGCCGGGAGTGTTCATCACGATAATGCCTTTCCGAGTCGCGGCAGGAATGTCAATATTATCAACTCCCGCGCCGGCTCTGCCGATAACTTCCATCGAGGCCATTTTCGATATTAATTCCGGCGTTGCTTTTGTATCACCGCGGACAATAAGTCCGTGATATAGTGCAATGACAGTTTCCAGATCGTTTTTCTTTATACCGGGTCTATAGGCAACTTCAAAGCCTGCCTTCTCAAGAACGGTAACTGCTTTTTGATCAACGGCATCGGTAATGATGATTTTTTTCATAGCGTCCATTTATTTTGTTGTTATCAATAGTTTCAATGTAAACAGAAAGAAATACTACTCACTTGCAGCATAAATTCAGTGTAAATATCCGAAAAAATTTTGGCATTCTCAAATGAAAAATAAAAATGTGAGCTATACCCCAAAAACCGGACAAAAAAAGTAAATAAGGTCTCCAGAAAAGTCAAAATATCGATATAGAGCAATAAAAATGAGGATTAAATGAAATAATAGCTTTTCTAACATACGGCATTCTCAACGTGATATGATGGGTGTAGGACAAATTGTCCGGTATTTTGATTGCCATTCGTTGAGCGAAGCCGAAACAGCGGAATAGCGGGAGTGCGTGTTTCGGCTTCGCTCAACGAACGATGCTTGATAAGAGCAATTTGACCTATTCTGCTTTTAAGATATTTATTTTGGGAATTAAAATTTAATGTTAAATTTAAGTGTGTAATTAAAAATCATTTTGAATAAAGAGGTAAACGTATGATAGCTCCTAAAAGATTGGCAATTTTAGTTGGCGGCGGACCTGCACCGGGAATTAACAGTGTAATAGGCGCGGCAACTATCAGGGCTGCAATTGAAGGCATTGAAGTCATTGGAATTAAAGATGGTTTCAAGTGGATCTCTGAAGGGGATATTTCACACGTGAAAGAGTTAACAATCCAAAATGTCAGCCGAATCCATTTTCGCGGAGGTTCGTATATCGGCATCTCCCGCAGTAATCCAACCAAAGATAATAAACTCCTTGAAAATACTGTCACCTCACTTCTTAGGTTGAATGTTGATAGACTCATCACTATTGGCGGCGATGATACCGCGTTCAGCGCGATGAAAGTGGAAGAAATGGCAGCGGGACGTATTAAAGTTGTTCACGTTCCCAAGACAATTGATAATGATCTTGATCTTCCTCACGGGATTCCCACTTTTGGATTTCAAACTGCCCGTCATCTTGGTGTTGATATTGTAAAAAGCCTAATGGTAGATGCACAGACAACATCGCGGTGGTATTTTGTTATTACAATGGGTAGAAAAGCAGGACACCTTGCTTTAGGCATTGGTAAAGCGACCGGTGCAACTATCACGCTTATTCCTGAAGAGTTTCCGGAAGGCACAATTAAGATTTCTCACATCGTGGATATACTTGTTGGTTCAATAATTAAGCGGTATAGCTATGGTAAATCTGATGGTGTCGCGATTCTAGCGGAAGGATTAGTTGAACATCTTGATCCGATGGACCTGCAGGGGCTGGTAAATGTTGAACGTGACGCGCACGATAACATCAGAATCGCGGAAATAAATTTCGGTGAAATTCTTAAAGCAAAAGTGCAGCAAAGACTTAAAGATTTTAATTTGAAAGTAACTGTTGTTGCCAAGAATATCGGTTATGAATTGCGCTGCGCTGATCCAATTCCTTTTGATATGGAATATACCCGCGATTTAGGTTATTCGGCAGCACAATTTATTTTGAATGACGGAAACGGAGCAATGGTTTCCATCCAAAACGGTCATTTTGTTCCATTATATTTTCGAGATATGCTTGATCCGCTAACTAAGAAAACAAAAGTACGGATGGTAGATCCATCTTCTGAATCTTTCTATATCGCGAGAAGATATATGCTGCGCCTGAATGAAAGTGATTTTGAGGATCCTCACGAATTAGCAAAATATGCTGCCACTTGCGGAATTTCTTTAGATGCATTCAGGCAGCAGTTCTATTATCTCATCGAGAGAGATATGCTCTTTAGCAGCAATAAAAATAGCAATGTAAAGATAGAGGGTGCAGAAATGAATATTGTACATCATTCAACATCACACTCTCATAAACACAAAAAGAAACCGGATATTGATCACGAGACAGCATAAATATTATAGCTTATTGATTTGATCAGTACTTCATAATCGCGTTTTACTTAGTAATTGTAAAGAATAACATACATCTTCTAAATCTAACCTTCGCGTCTTCGCCTGAGAAAGTGTTAATGTTATTTCTTAACGATTCCTTAATTGTGAAACTCTGACTAACTTGTTCTCTATACTTTCTCTTTTGCTATGGCAATAGCAGGAAATTTTAGGAATAGTTTTGAACTGCTATGCTTGTATCCAACAAATACAACTCTAAAATTCCAGTTCTTCATTTGAAACAGCCTTGTTTGCTATAAGAAAATAATTGATAATGAACAGCTATTTTCGTAAATTTGATAGTTAAAAGAAAGAAAATATTTACGATGGCTTCGGCAAGACGGTTTAAGATATTATTTGTTACTTCAGAACTTTTCCCATTTATTAAAACAGGTGGTTTAGCTGATGTTTCTGCCGCGTTACCTCAAATGCTTGCAGAACTCGGTCACGAAGTACGTATTCTTGTCCCAAGACACGGTGCAATTGACAATAGAAAGTATAAAATACACGATGTAGTGCGCCTCAAAGATATTCCTGTTAAGATTGGTGATAAAGAAGCTCTCTTCTCCGTTCGTTCATCGTTTCTTCCTTCTCCAAAGGTGAAAGTGCAAATCTATTTTCTTGACAACCTAGAATATTTCGGGTCAAGAAAAAGTCTTTACATTGACCCTATTTCGGGTTTAGACTATCAGGATAATGATGAACGTTTTATTATGCTGAGCAGAGCTGTTTTTGAGTTGATATCAAAATTGGGTTGGATCCCTGATATAATCCATTGCAATGACTGGCAGCTTGGTCTTGCACCCGCGTATTTAAAAACATTGTATAAAGATGAACCTCAGTTTTCGCAATTTAAAATTCTTTTCACTATCCACAACCTAGCGGAGCAGGGAATTTTCCCGAAATCAACATTTGAGAAAACCGGGTTGCCGGAATCTTTGATGAACGATGAAAAGGGTATTTTGTTTAACGGTAAAGTTAATTTTATGAAGAGTGCTTTGATGTTTGCCGATAGTATCAATACTGTTAGTCCAAACTATTCTAAAGACATCATAAAAGACAAAGATATGACCGGCGGTTTGAACAAGATACTTGAAAAGAAAAAGAGTATCCTTTCCGGCGTGGTGAACGGTATTGATACCGATGAATGGAACCCTGAAAAAGATAAGTATATTTTCAAGCAGTTCAGTTCAAAAAACATTGAGGAAAAAATTGAAAATACAAAAGCATTATTGGAACGATTCGGACTCAAATATGAAGAGAATGTTCCTGTTATTGGTTTAATATCGCGTTTGAATGACAGCAAGGGAATTGACCTTGTGGCGGAAATATTTCCTAAATTGATGGAAGAAAACGTGAGAGTTCTGCTGCTTGGAACGGGTGAAAAAAAATATCACCGGATATTTGAAAAATTCGGACAAAAGTATCCTGATAAGTTCGCTCTTTATCTTGGCTTTAGCGATGAACTTGCTCACTGGATTGAAGCAGGCGCGGATATATTCCTGATGCCGTCGAAATATGAGCCTTGCGGTCTGAACCAAATGTATAGCCAAGTTTACGGGACGGTTCCTATTGTCCGCGAAACAGGGGGGCTTGTTGATACCGTTGAGAAATTTAGTGAAAAGACAGGTGAGGGAACAGGATTTATTTTCAAAGATTATAAAGCTGAAGCCTTGATGAAAGAAATACTCCGCGCGTTGAAAATATTCAAAGATAAAAAAAATTGGCATAAAGTTATGAAGAATGGAATGAAAGCCGATTTTAGCTGGCAATCATCCGCGAAAGCATATATCGAATTATATAAGAAAATTCTAGGGTAACAGTTGATGAAATTTCCAGCCATATTTTTAGATAGAGACGGCACAATTAATCACGACCCCGGATATATTGGGAATCCTGATATTGTTGAACTGCTTGCAGGTGCTGGGGAAGCAATTGCTTTGCTCAAAAACCAATTAGGATTTATGCTGATTGTTATTTCAAATCAATCCGGTATTTCCAGAGGGATAATGACAGAAGAAGATGTTGTCTTGGTTAACGAGAGACTAAATGAATTACTTTCTCCTTACGGGGCAACAATTGATCATTTCTATTTTTGCCCGTTTCATCCCGAGTTTAGTCCCGCGGAAAAATGCGGGTGCCGTAAGCCCTCACCTGAATTAGTGCTTAAAGCCGCTGAAGCCCATTCAGTTGATATGAGCAAATCGTATTTTGTAGGCGATACCGCTAACGATATCAGGTGCGGGAAACGAGCCGGATTAAAAACAATTTTGGTCAAAACAGGCTATGGAACCGAACACGAAAAAAATCATCTAACCATTGATGATACCCCTAACTTTATAGCAGAGAATTTACTTGAAGCCGCAAAATTTATTCAATCGGACATTAATGCGTAATATTTATTTATTTTTATTTATCCTTCCTGCCTTGGTTTATTTGACAGGGTGCAGTGATGACCCCGCTTCGCTGGGCAAAGAGTTATTTTCAGGGCAAGGATTGAAAGTTGAAACAATGGATATTTATGCCAATTCTGCTACTACAAAGTTTACGCCTGTTCCACTAGGAAATGCGGATTATATCCTTGTTGGAAAATATAGTACAGATGATACAGTTGAAGCATTGACTCTTCTTCGGTTTTTACCGAAAATAGCAGGATATCAGGACAATATAAATATAATTGATAGTGCAAAAATATTGATAACACAACAATACCTGTATGGTGAAAGCAGTGCTAAATTTGGAATTGAGGCTTCCCCTATAAAAAGTTCTTGGAGTTCATCTACTTTCACTGCTGACAGTATTGGCAAGATAACAGATAGTAATATTATTACGTCTCATTCTTTGGATACTTCTCTCTATAGTATGGTAATTGACACCGCGGTTATTCGCACTTGGCTGCAAGATACATTAGGAACTAACAATTTTGGATTGTTACTGAAACCTTCGGCTGTAACAAATAAGATTGTTGGCTACGCGAATCAGCCTATTTTAAAAATATTTGGGCACAAAAACGGAGTCGCGTTTGATACAAGTTATATAACTAATATGAAAACACATATTGTTTGCCGCAATGGAGGTAGTACTCCGCAGAAAGGCATCTCGATTCGTAATGGTTTTATCTCAAAATCATTATTACATTTTAATATTAGTGCATTGCCAAAGAATGCAATAATTAATAATGCTTCTTTGAGTATAGTTCCTGATAGCAGATACGGTTCATATGATTCATCTGCTGTTATTGTATATAACAGTTCTGATTCAGCTGCATATACAATTAATGACTCTGCTTCAGCCACTCTTCTTTTGAAAGATAGTATCTATACTGCCAATGTACAAAGTCTGGTCTACAATAAGGGGAATAACATCAATTTTATTCTGCGGAATACCAATTACTATAATGGCGTGGAACGAAAGAATTTCTTTAGTACTGATGCCGATTCAACTAAAAGGCCTCTGCTCAAAATTTACTATTCCAAAAGAGGTAACTGATGAAAAATATAGTAATCTTATTATTGGCTGGTGTTTTTGCATTTAATTCCTATTCACAAACTCCTTCTTCCTATTCAGCTATCGGATTTGGACTGCCTAACGAGTTTAAGTCTGTCCGCAACATTGGGCTTTCAAGTACCGCGTCAACTTTAGATGATCCAGATTATCTGAACTTGCAGAACCCCGCGGGGCTTACTCAATTAGAGATGGCAAAGATTGAGGCTTTTACAACTTTGAATGGCGTTTTCAGTTCTACAACTGATTTGAAGAAATATTATTCAAACGGCGAGTTTGGCGGATTTTCATTTTCGTTCCCAATATCTAAGACTTATGGAGTTGGTTTCCTTGCCGGCATCACTCCTTACACGAATGCTAAGTATGATTTGAAATTTCAAGATAATTCAAATCCTGCTTACGGTTCAACAACTAATGAGGTTAGTCTTCGGGGCGGATTGAGTACAATTTTTATGTCTTCATCTTATATTGCCCCCTACAATATTAAAGTTGGTCTCGGTTATAAATACTATTTTGGCAACACGAAGTATTCTTCGAAAGTAAGTTTTGGTAATTTAAGCTTTTCTGATGCAGAATATACCACTTCGTATGAAGAGCACGGAAGCGGATTCAGTGTTGGCGCGATATCACCGGATTTTCAGTATGGCGTTTTCGATAAAATACGGTTTGGACTTACCCTTGACGGCAAGTTTACACTTAAAAGTGATTCTATGCTGACAAGAACTTCAACGCTGGTGAATGATACAATTTCAAGCGGGCAGGGAGATAATAAGATACCAATGAAAATTGTTGCAGGACTTTCATTCCGGTTTGCAGATGTATATCGGGGACTTTTAGAATATGCTTCTCAGGATTGGAGCAGTGCAGCCGGTTACAGGGTTTCTGCTAATTCCGGCAGAGCCTATAAAAGAATTTCCGCGGGAATTGAATATCGTCCTGTAAAAGATGCAGCTTTTGATTTTAATAAGTCAGTATTTCGTGCCGGATTCAGTTACGAACAATTGCCAATAAGTGTATCCGGAACAGGTATCAATCAAATTACTTTTTCAACAGGCGCATCATTCTCATTGTCGTATCAGAATCATATAGATATGGCTTTAGCCTATGGAATGCGCGGTTCTAAAGAAACAGGGCAGATAAAAGAATCATTCCTGCGATTTAGTCTTGGATTGAGCTTTGGTGAATTATGGTTTATTCAACAGGAAAGGTAGGCATAAAAATATGTTAACAGATTTAATTAAAACAGACTCCGAGATTGCATTAATTATTAATGCAGAGGCAAATCGTCAATTGACAAAATTAGAATTAATTGCTTCGGAAAATTTCGTGAGTAATTCGGTACTTGATGCAGCCGGAAGCATTATGACAAATAAATATGCAGAGGGATACCCGGGTAAACGGTATTACGGCGGATGTGAATTTGTTGATCAGGTGGAAAATCTAGCGCGTGAACGCGTTAAAAAGCTTTTTAACGCTAAATACGCCAATGTTCAGCCGCATAGCGGTTCACAGGCAAATATGGCTGTGTTTATGGCTTTCATTAAGCCCGGTGATCTCTTTATGGGCTTAAATCTGGCACACGGCGGACATTTAACTCACGGTTCACCTGTTAATTTTTCAGGACAATTATATAAAGCAGTAGGTTATTCTTTGGACAAAGAAACCGGGTTGCTGAATTATAATCTTATTGAAAAGATGGCAAAGGAGCATCGTCCGAAAATGATAATTGCAGGTGGAAGTGCTTACTCGCGTGAATGGGATTACAAACGATTCCGCGAGATTGCCGATTCAATTGGGGCTATCCTTATGTGCGATATGGCGCATCCTGCAGGTTTAATCGCGAGCGGACTTTTGAATAATCCTCTTGAATATTGCCACGTGGTAACGTCAACAACCCACAAAACATTGCGCGGTCCTCGCGGCGGAATAATTCTAATGGGGAAAGATTTCGAGAATCGGATGGGAATTAAAACCCCAAAAGGGGAACGACTGAAATTAATGTCGGAAATTATTGACAGCACGGTGATGCCGGGAATTCAAGGCGGTCCTTTAATGCACGTGATTGCCGCGAAGGCTGTTGCATTTGGTGAAGCTTTGAAACCCGAATTTAAAGAATATTGCAGACAGATTGTAAAAAACGCGAGAACTTTGGCAGGTGCTTTGACAGAAAGAGGTTATTCAATTATTTCAGGCGGAACTGATAATCACTTAATGCTGATTGATTTGAGCAATAAAAATATTACGGGCAAAGCCGCTGAAATCATTTTAGAGCTTGCAGGAATAACAACAAATAAAAATATGGTGCCCTTTGATGAGAAGAGTCCTTTTGTAACGAGCGGTATTCGTATCGGTACTCCTGCAGTAACTACCAGGGGTATGAAAGAAAATGAAATGAAAGAAATCGCGGCATTGATTGATAAAGCCATTACTGTTCATAAGGATGAAAATGTATTACTGCAAATAGCAGAAGAAGTTAAGACTTTGTGTTCTCGCTTTCCGCTTTTTGCATAAAATAAGAGTCGATTTATTTGGCTGACAGCAAAACCATTGGGGATAAAAAGCCGGAAGCGGAAATGTCGTTTTTCGATCACCTTGGTGAGTTGAGAGGCAGAATAATGAGAGCTTTGCTGGGGATTGTCATTGGTCTGTTCGGTTGCCTTTTTTTTATCAATTGGTTAGTGGAAAATGTTTTATTGCTTCCTGCAAAAAATGCTAATATGAGCCTGCAGAACTTGCGTCCCTTTGGATTGGTGTTTTTGTATTTCCAAGTCGCGTTTGTCGGTGGAGTTATCGTTAGTCTTCCTAACATTTTTTTTCAATTTTGGAAATTTATTTCGCCCGCGCTGCGCGATACAGAGAAAAAATATCTTGCTAAATTTGTCGTGATTTCGTCATCGAGCTTTTTTTGCGGGATAGCATTTGCCTATTATGTGATGCTTCCTATGACATTGCAATTTGCAGTTCAATTTGGCGCGCAAACTATAATCAAGAACCAATTCGCTATAGATGAATATATTGAAATTATTATCAGCATTATGCTTGCCTGCGGTGTTGTTTTTGAATTGCCGATGATCTCGTTCGTGCTTAGTAAAATAGGTATTTTAACAGCCGTATTTATGAGAAAATATAGACGGCACGCGATCGTGATAATAATGATTCTTGCAGCTATATTATCACCGGGGACAGACCCTGTTTCACAAATCATTCTCGCGGTGCCCCTTTTAGTACTCTATGAAATTAGCATTTTTGTATCAAAGTATTCGGCAAAAAAAGGTAATCTTGAATCCGCTTAGTGACATTTCAAAACCCGTAAAAGATGAATTAAAGACCTTTGAATCGATATTTAAAAACACGGTAAAGTCTAAAATAAGCCTTGTTGATCTTATAGCATCGTATATACTTAAGCAAAAGGGAAAAAAAATCCGTCCGCTGTTAGCACTGCTTTCCGCGAAAGCCTGCGGTGGTGTCAACGAACGAACGTATCGCGGTGCCGCGCTTGTTGAACTCCTGCATACTGCCACGTTAGTACACGATGATGTTGTTGATAATGCTGATAAGAGAAGAGGATTGCCATCGATAAATGCAGTGTGGAAGAATAAAATAGCGGTGTTAATGGGCGATTATCTTCTTGCTCGCGGGTTACTCATTTCGGTTGAAAACAAAGACTATGACTTTTTAGAGGTTATGACCAACACTGTCAAACGGATGTCGGAAGGGGAGTTGCTACAGATTCAAAAAACAAGAAAACTTGACATAGACTTTGAAACTTATTTTCGTATTATCTCGGATAAAACGGCCTCTCTGTTTCAAACCTGCTGTATAATTGGCGCGCAAAGCGCAACCGATAATACTGCAATTCGTACTGCAATGAACGATTTTGGCGAGATGCTTGGTATAGCATTTCAGATTCGCGATGATATTTTAGATTATGGTACATCTTCTAAGTTATTCGGGAAACCGATTGGCGGAGATATTAAAGAAAAGAAAATTACTCTCCCGCTTATTTATGCACTTAATTTGGTTGGCAAGTCTGAACGAGCTAAAATAAAGGGCTTGATAAAAAACAGCACAAAAAAATCCAACCTGAATGAAGTGATTGACTTTGTAATCGAAAAAGGCGGATTAGCTTATGCTGAAAACATAGCATATCAATATGGTGAAAAGGCTAAGCACAACCTCTTACTCCTGCCTGATTCGGATGCAAAAAAGGCATTATTAAAATTAGTCGATTTTGTTACTAACCGCGCGAATTAAAAAATCCTACCGGACTAAAGCTTCCTTATAGTCAAACCCTTTCAAAGGTTCACGTAACGTGAGGACGGGGCAGGGGGCTTTCTTTACTACCTTTTCAGAAGTACTTCCGAAGAAAATATGCTCAACCGTGCTGTGCCCGTGCGATGAAATTACAATGAGATCAATATTTTGTTCTTTAGCAGCATCTACAATTTCGCTAAAAGGTTTTCCGATTTTTACTGCAAATGTACAAACAATGCTTTCAGGGATATACTGTTTGGATATTTTTTCCAATTCATCCATTGCCCGTTTTTCTACTTCGTAGGTTTCAACTGCAGGGACGGTAATTTGTCCCATACTGAAATCAGGAGCATAAACAACCGGTTCGATAATATAGAGCAAATGAAGAGAAGAGTTGAATTTTTCAGCTAATTCAACTGAATACAGCAGTGCATTTTTTGAGTTGGCTGAGAAATCAATCGGTATGAGAATGTTTTTAAGATTTAGCATTTTGTATTTCCTTTAGATTTAGGTTTTCATTATATAGCTGAAAATATTCTTGATTTAGGTTACGCAGGCGGGTAATAATAATTTTTGTGAAACGTGAAAGTATATTAACGCCGTCTTTCGGATGACGTTTAATAATATTATCTAAGTCAGGTTTAAAGAGAACGGAAACTTTAGCATCTGTTTTTGCTTTCGCGGAAGCAGAACGATTTTCGCCATCTAATAACGCTAGTTCACCAAAAAAATCACCCTTGCCAAATTCCGCGATTATAAGTTTTTTGCCGGTGTTATCATTAATTTCAATCTGCACTTCGCCCGCGGTAATGATATATAACCCGAGCCCGGGATCGTCTTGCAAAAAAATATATTCACCTGCAATGAACTGACGCTGGTGCATTGACGCGAATAGCTCTTGCGCTGTTCGCGGAAGAAGATCGGCAAATGGCGGTATCTCTGAGAGAATATCAATCAAATCAGAACGATGCAAATTCTTTTTGAAAACATTTGACCAGAAACTTGAATGAATATTTTGATTTAAGTCATTGCCCATAATGTATCTTTCTAATTAAACAATCCGGTTTCTGCAATCCGCCAAAGTATTTGACAAGGAAACCTGTTCTCGTAAAGCGCGCGTCCGATAATAACTGAATCTACACCGATAGGCACCAGAGCTTGCAAATCCATAAGTTCATCTTTGTTACGAACTCCGCCGGAATGAGTGACTTTACATCCTGTTGCCTCAGCTATCGATTTTGTAAGTTCTATGTTTGGACCGCCAATAGTGCCATTTTTCATTACATCGGTTACAAGGAACCTTTCAATTCCTTTTGCCTTCAACTGCAATGCTAATTGGACGGGAGAAATTCCGGTCTTTACTTTGCGTCCGCTAATTACAATTTCATTTTCAATAACATCAAGAGATGCTACAACTTTCTTTGGTCCAAAATTATCGAGTATTTTTTCAAATTCAAACGGGTTTTCCACTATTAGAGTCGCGATAGTAATTCTGGCAACTCCGGTAGAAAAAATTTTCTTTGCATCTTGATATGAGCGAATTCCGCCGGAATATTCAACGGGTATAATGACCGATGAACAAATTTCAGAAATGATTTCAAGGTTAGTGTCGGAATGGTATTTAAATCCGTCAAAGTCAACAACGTGAATCATTTTTGCATTTTCAGTGCGCCATATTGCAGCCATCTCTGAAGGGTCATTTCCGTATTCCAAGACATTCAGCTCAGCAATGCCCTGAACAACGCGTACAGTTTTCCCGTTGAGAATATCAATGGAAGGAATGACTAATATAAACATCAGTAATGCCGTTCTCCGTGTAAATGATGTTGAAAAAAAATATAAAAACACTAAAGAATTATACGATAATATAAACAACTTTCTTGAAATTTTTCAATTTTTGTTGTCAACAACTATCATATTCACCAACTGAGTCCTTGTAAAGAAATAACCTTTACATTGAGCTATACCGCAAAAACCAGACAAAAAAAAGGATTAATTTTGCTACGCTTCACTTCGTGGCGCAGGGCGGCGTATATAATTTGTATTATACCTGCAATTATATTATTTTTGTGTCCAACCATTGGGGTACGGTTCAGAATACCTGTAAATAATAATTATATTATATCATTAAATATAATGAATCTGAAATGCATATAAACAAGTTTGTCATAAAGAACTTTAAGTCATTCAAAGAACTGACAATTAATTTTAATCAAGACATAAATATTTTTACTGGCACCAATAATTCAGGCAAGACCACTCTTTTGGAAGCAATTTCATTATGGCGAGAATGCTTCGATAAGCGAATAGGAAAAGCAAAGCGAAACGGAAAGAATTATAAAAAAGACGATTATATTCTTGGTACTGCCCGCGTTCGGGATAAGTATTTCCCGTTTGATCGAATTAGCAGTGTCCGAAGTCCGAATTTTGAAGATATATTCTATAACAGGGAAAGTATAAACGGAATCGAATTATGCGCGGAGCTTGAGCATAATAAAAGTAAATTGAATATCGGTTTTTCAATTGGTGCTTCGGGAACAAATTATATAGTTGAACTTATTAATTTCTCCGAGTATAATTTCGATGTGTTTAACAAATATTTCACCAAATTACCGGATGCCATTGGTCTATACTTTGCATCCCCCTTTTCCGCCATTGAAAAAGTCGAAAATTTCATAACTGATCCCCAAATTAAAGAGTTCACTCATAGCCGGCGGTCCGTTTCGGTCTTACGGAACAGGCTCTATAGATTGTACCGCCATTCTGATAGTTCACTCTTTGCCGGATTTCTTGAAAACTTGTCTTTCATTCTGTATAATAATACCGATTCCATAGCGATTTACACCAATAGTGATATTCAGCGTGATCTCGAAGTGACTTTTGTTTTTAGAATCGGCAACGATGTAGTAGAAAAAGATATTGCACTCTTAGGCAGCGGCTCATTGCAGATAATTGAAATTATATTAGCACTGTACCATCCCGGCGAATCTGTCAAAGATATGAATATAGTTCTTTTGGACGAACCGGACAGTCATATACACAGGGATATTCAGAGCAGGCTTATCACCGTTCTCACCGCATTTTCCAAGAGCAATCAAATATTTATATCGACTCATAACGAAGCACTTATTAGAAGCGCGGACATTCAGCATTTGTTTCATATAGATGCAAAAAATTCGACCGTTATCCGCGATGTTTCTTTTGAAGAATTATCTTCAGGCAAACCTCATTTAAAAGGTATTTTCCCTTCGAAAATCAATCCGATTATACGTTCTCTGCTGCTTGAAGATGCAATCAGGCAGCAGCCTGAAGCGTGGCTTTGGCTGCATAACAGGTGGAAGTATTGAGTATGAAATTAGATATTGAAAAATTACCGTTAACCTCAATGGATATTAAAGAAGAACAGATAACTAAGCTAAAGCAGTTATTCCCCGAAGCTTTTACCGAAGGAAATAAAATTGACTGGGACAGGCTGAAACTAACTCTCGGCGAAGACGTGGATGCCGGCAAGGAGCGGTACGGTATGAATTGGCCCGGGAAATCCGATTGCTTCAAAACCATTCAGCAGCCGAGCATAGCAACCCTTGTTCCCGTCAGAGAAGAAAGCGTAAATTTCGATACAACGGAAAATCTATTTATTGAAGGCGACAACCTTGAGGTTCTGAAACTTTTGCAGAAATCGTATATCGGTAAAATAAAAATGATATACATTGACCCGCCATATAATACAGGAAATGAGTTCATATATCCCGATAACTACTCCGAAAGCCTCGATACTTACCTCGAATATACGGGACAAATTGACGGCGAAGGACGGAAATTCAGCACAAACACGGATACTGACGGGCGATTCCATAGTAAATGGATGAGTATGATGTATCCGCGGTTATTTCTTGCCAAAAATTTGTTGAAGGAAGACGGGGTCATTTTTATTAGTATTGACGATAATGAAGTTCAAAATTTAAGAGCTTTGTGCAATGAGATATTTGGCGAACAAAATTTTATTGATATTCTAAAGTGGAAAAGAAAAAAGCAGCCTTCTTTTCTTGCGACACATACCGCAAAAATGATGGAATATGTTCTTATCTTTTCCAAAGATAAATTATCCTTGGAAAAATTATCGATTGACGGCACATCAGATTCAACAAAAAAAGTTATTAATGTATCGAATAAGGAATGCAAACGCATATTTAAGGAGGGTGTTAGGGTTAAGTTAAATGGCTCAGGTGTTATTCCTAAAGGAAGATATAAAATCAGAACTATGGAGGTAGAGTATTTATCGGATGTAAACTTCAAAAATGGAAAGACGATAAATAATGTGGAAGTTGTTTCTAAATTTTCAGTAAGCCAACAAAGTATAGATGAGTATATTAAAAATGATTTATTATTTATTACATCGCAAAAAGGATTGCGCAGGGATGTATCAATCGAGGAAATAGGGAAGCGTAAATCTATAACCGATTTATTGCTTAGTGAGTGGGGCGACAATCAAGAGAGCGAAAATGAACTGATTCAAATATTTAATACTTCCGAATACTTTGAATATAATAAGCCATTAAAGTTATTGAAAAACCTAATAAAATGTAATTTTTCTGATGAACAAATAGTGCTTGATTTTTTTGCAGGTTCTTGTTCCACTGCGCAGGCTGTAATCGAACAAAATAAGGACGATGGTGGAAGTCGAAATTTTATTTGTGTTCAGCTCCCAGAGACTTTAGGAAAAGGAAGTTTGGCTGAAAAATCCGGCTACAAAACAATTGCCGATATAGGAAAGGAACGGATACGCAGAGTAATTAAAAAGCTGAATGAAGAAGAATCCCAAAATGCTGAAAGCCGGCAAAATACCCCGCGATTATTTGAGACTTCCGAAAGCAAGATTAGCAATTCACAAGACTTAGGTTTCAAAGTATTCAAACTTCAAAAATCAAATTTCAATATTTGGAATGCCAATATAGAAAAAACACAGGATGCAATTCGGGAACAACTTGCTCTACATCTTGAACACATTTCACCTGAAGCTGAGCAAGAATCAATTCTGTATGAACTGCTTCTTAAATCAGGTTTCAGTTTAACCGCCAAAATTGAAAAATTTCAAATTGAAGACTATCAGGTTTTTTCAATATTAGACGGCGCGCTGCTGATATGCCTTGAAAAAAAACTAACCCACGAACTCATAAAAGCGATAGCAGAGAGAAAGCCGGTTCGAGTTATCTGTCTTGATGAAGGATTTCAGAATGATGACCAGCTCAAGGCAAACGCGGTGCTGATAATGAAGAGTAATGAAGTGTTAAAATTTCAGACGGTGTAGGAAGGAAAAAATATGTTGACTAACGAAGAACTATTAGTATTAATCGGAAATATTGAGTCAGATAGGATTGAACGTACTCTATCCGTTAAAAATTTTGATATGCAGCCCTGCAGAGAAAGTTCATTGAACGATTTGGATATTAATTTATTTAAAAACACCTATCAACCCAAAGCGATAGATAAGGAAAGCATAGCGGCAAATAACCGCGATTTAAAACAACAATTAGCCTCTCTGCGTATTTATGACAATGTATATGATTGTCCAACAAATGCAGGAATTCTTTTATTTGGAACAAATCCGTTATATTTTTTCCCCGGTGCCTATATTCAGTATTTACGATATAAAGGAAAGGACATTTCTCCTGAACCGGTTGACAAACGGTTTTCCGGTGCATTAGTGGATGTATTAAAAGATATTGATAATTTCTTTAAAATTATTGTAATTCAATCCAAGAGCGTGCGAAGTTCAGGTATGAGGGAATCTGTTGTTGAAAACTTTCCGTTATGGGCAATGCGTGAACTTGTAATGAATGCCATTATGCATCGTGATTATCAATCAAATGCGCCTATATACTTGTATGAATTTGATGACAGGATTGAGATTATTAATCCCGGGGGATTGTATGGAGATGTACGACCTGAAAATTTTCCAAATGCAAGTGATTACCGCAATCCGGTATTAGCTGAAGCTATGAAGGTATTGGGATATGTAAATAAATACAATTTCGGAATCAGGTACGCGCAGCAATTACTGATAGAGAATGGCAATGGTTCTGCAGAATTTAATATTTCACTAATGACCAAATTTTCAGTAAAGATACCAATGAGTGAAAGATGGCAAGAACAATAATGTTTTATACACCCGAAGCTATTTAAACACAAAAATATATTTTATGATATATGGAAACACAAGAAATACTTGGCATAATCAGCGGCGGCGAAACAAGCAAAGTTCAGTTTAAGCAGGATGTAAATAATGCCGTTAGTATATCCCAAGAAATAGTCGCTTTCGCAAATAGTTCAGGCGGATCGATAATTATCGGGGTGAATGATAAAACCGGTGATATTATAGGGCTTACGTTTCAGGATATTCAGCGGATAAACAACCTGTTGACCACTGCCGCGCAAGAGCACGTGAAATCTTCCATAATTATATCGACTGAAACAGTCAGTGTAAATAATAAAAAAATAATTGTGGTTACTGTTCCACAAGGTACAGATAAACCCCATTGTGATAAGGACGGACTAATATTCTTAAAGAACGGGTCGGATAAAAGGAAGGTTACAAGCAGGGAAGAACTTGCCCGTTTACTTCAAAGCAGCGGAAATCTTTATGCCGAGGAGAGAATCATTCCGCACAGCACTCTCCGTGATTTGAATTTCGAGAAATTCAGGACATTCTTTGAAAAAAAATATAATGAACCGTGTGAACCAAGCGAATTACCGCGGCATATTGCCAATTTGCGTCTGGGTGAGGACGGGCATTTAAATGCCGCGGGTGCATTATTATTTGGGAGGAATCTCCAGCGGTTGCTGCCTGCTTTTTTTATAACAGCTATATGGTTCCCCGGAAATAATATAGAAGATACACAATATCTAAGCAGTGATAATTTAATTGGATCGTTGGACGATATTTATAGTAAGGGATTCGACTTTATTATCTCGAAATTACAAAGAAGACAAGGCGGACAATCTTTCAATAGTATCGGTATTTTAGAAATACCGGAAGTGGTGTTCTCCGAGTTATTAGTTAACGCGTTAATCCACAGGGATTATTTTATTAATGATTCGATAAAAATATTTATTTTTGAAAACAGGATAGAAATAATTAACCCGGGGAAACTCCCTAATAATCTAACGGTGCCGCAGATAAAACTAGGGATAAGACGCACGCGTAATAATATAATAGCTTCTTTTGCTCCCGATTTATTGGCATACCGCGGCGCGGGCAGCGGAATTTTGCGTGCTTCAAAAGCATATCCGCGCATTGAATTTATAAACGATATTGAAGCAGAACAATTTACTGTAAAGATAGAACGAATTACACAGATTGAAAAAAAAGGTGGGTGATAATTTGAATCTTATTTTTTGGTCGTGTGTTAGCATTATTTGGTTTTCCAATAATGTAGTATTATATTTGTATCAATGTGCCCGCCAAGCCTCTCAACGATGCTCAAATCGGTGGGCTTTTTCTTTCTTTTCTATGGGGCAAAAATATTTTCACATATTTTCCTCTTGCAATGTTTGGTTTTCCAATAATTTAGTATTATATTTGTATCAACACGCCCGCCAAGCCTCTCAACGATGCTCAAATCGGTGGGCATTTTCTTTTTTTTCTATGGGGCAGAAATATTTTCACATATTTAACTGTTGCAATATTTGGTTTTCTAATAATGTAGTATTATATTTGTATCAACGCGCCCGCCAAGCCTCTCAACGATGCTCAAATAGGTGGGCTTTTTCTTTTTAATAATATGAAGATTGCCTACACAAAACCCGTCCTTTCATATCCCGAACAAGTCTCCTTACTAAAGAAAAGAGGACTAATAATTCCTGATGATGATTTTGCTGAACACACTCTTTCACATGTCAATTATTATAGACTTTCAGCATATATGTTTCCCTTTCTTGAAGATAAGCCCAATCACATTTTTAAGAACGGAACAGAATTCCAAAATATTTTAGATTTATATGCTTTTGATAAAGGATTAAGAAGTCTCGTTTTTAGTGCAATTGCTGAAATAGAAGTTTCTGTCAGAACAAATATACTATATGAGCTTGCTTATAATTATGGTGCATTTTGGATCACAAACAATTCGATCTTTTACAATCAGAAAAGGTATTCAAGTCATCTTTCAAAACTAAAGGATGAACTTGCCCGCTCAGATGAAGAATTTTTGGTTCATTTCTTTAGTAAATACTCCGATGAAATCCCGCCAGTTTGGATGAGCCTTGAAATCGCTTCATTTGGGACTATCTCTCAATTGTTTGAAAATATCAATGTGCGGAAAATTCAAAAAAACGTAGCAAAATTATATAATCTACCGTATCAGGTATTTTCATCTTGGATTCATACTCTCGCGTATGTAAGAAATTTAAGTGCCCATCATGCACGTTTGTGGAATAGAAGACTTGGTGTCATCCCTGTTCTGCCAAAGGCAGAAATTACTGGTTGGCTGGAAAACTTAGAAATCAATAATAAGCGTATCTATATTGTTATCTCGATAATATCTCATTTTTTGTCAATCATTTCTCCCACAAATGATTTTATTTCGAAGTTCAAATCATTATTAAGTAAATATCCACATACCGACGTTACTGCAATGGGATTCCCGAAGGGGTGGGAACGTGAATTAGTATTTAAGCAGGAAGCTGAATGAAACTAAAATTCGACAGCAACCAGCAATACCAAATTGACGCGGTAAACAGTTTAGTCGAATTATTTGACGGGCAGCCGCTCAACAAGAGTGACTTTTCAATAGAGATTTATACAGCCGCAGCAGTTGGTCAGACAAGTATTCTGCAAAATGAGCAAGGTATTGGCAATAATCTCCTCCTAAACTCAGAGGCAATGCATAAAAATCTAAACCAGATTCAGCAAAAATCTGACTTGGATTTAACCTCTTATCATCAATTCGCGATTAACGGTCTTAATTTTTCGGTTGAAATGGAAACAGGTACAGGTAAAACTTATGTATATCTTCGTACTATTTTCGAGCTGTGCCAAAAGTATGGGTTCAAGAAATTTATTATTGTAGTGCCAAGTGTTGCTATCAGAGAAGGAACCCTGAAAAATATTCAGGTAACTCGCGAACACTTTCTTGCACTCTATAACAATATTGAGTTTGAGCATTTCGTTTATGATTCAAAGAAATCCAACCGCCTGCGGCAGTTCGCTGCAAGCAATCAATTGCAGATAATGATTATAAACATTGATGCTTTTCGCAAGGATTTTTCAAACAGTGATGATGACAAAAAAAGCAATGTAATTTTTAAGGAAAACGATAAGCTGTCCGGACACAAACCTATCGAATTTGTCCAAGCTGCAAACCCGATAGTGATTATAGATGAGCCCCAATCTGTTGATAATACACCAAGGGCGCAGGATGCAATAAAATCTCTCAGCCCGCTTTGTATTTTCAGATACTCCGCCACTCATAGAAACTTATTTAATCAAGTTTACAAACTTGATCCGGTTAAGGCATTTGAGCTTAAATTAGTGAAACAAATTATCGTGGCGGAAGTTAGCGGCAAAGGTGACCAAAATGAGGCATATATAAAATTGCTTGCCGTTGATAACAAAAAAGGAATCAAAGCCAAGATTAGAATACATATCCAATCTAAGAATGGCGTTACTGAGAAAGATTTTTGGGTAAAACAAAACACTGATCTCTTCACGCTATCGAATGAGCGGGCTGCATACAAAAACGGTTTTGAAGTATTAGAAATTAATGCTGAACAGGGAAACGAGTATATAGATTTTAATGCAGGCAGATTAGCTTTGGGACAGGAGCGCGGCGGTCTTCGGGATGATATATCAAGTGTACAGATTCGAAATACAATCAAAAAGCATCTCGATAAGGAATTGCAGTTTAAAGACAGAGGTATCAAAATACTTTCTCTGTTCTTCATTGACCGAGTTGCAAACTATCGTTCATATAACGAAGAATGGAAAACTGTTCAGGGTAAATTCTCTACACTATTTGAGAAACATTATCTTGACCTCATAAAACTTCCTCAATACAAGGAACTTGATTTATTCCCAGTAGACAAAATACACGATGGATATTTTTCTCAGGACAAAAAGGGAATTATGAAAGATACTTCCGGATCCACTAAAGATGACGATGATACCTATGCCAAAATTATGCGAAACAAAGAGCAATTGCTTTCACTTGATGAACCGCTGAAATTCATTTTCTCGCACTCAGCATTACGAGAAGGTTGGGATAATCCGAATGTTTTCCAGATTTGCACTCTCAACGAAACCCGCTCGGGAATGAAAAAACGGCAGGAAATCGGTCGAGGATTGCGCTTGCCCGTCAATCAACTTGGAGAGCGTGTATTCGATGACAACCTGAATAAACTTACCGTTATTGCCAACGAAAGTTATGAAGAGTTTGCCAAGAACCTGCAAACTGAATATGAAGAAGATTGCGGAGTTACTTTTGGTAAGATACCATTATTTGCATTTGCTAAAGTGAGCCGTATAGTTGAAGATATTGAACAAACAGTCGGGCGTGATAACTCGGTGCAGATATGGAATGAACTTTCAAAGAATGATTTCATTGACGATAAGGGCAAAATACAAAGTGCTTTTGCACCTGAGACAAAAGATTTTACACTAAAACTCTCAAAAGAGTTTTTTGATGTTGAACAGGATATAATTGCCGTAATGCAGACTTACCGTCTTGACAGGCATATCAAACGAGATGAGGAACCGCGTAAGCTGAGGCTCAAATCTCAAAAAGAATTATCCGAGCAAGACTTAGATACAGAATTTAAACAGCTTTGGAATAGGATCAAGCATAAAACCACATATCAAGTGAATTTTACAACGGAAGATTTGATTGCTAACTGTGTAAAAGCTATAATAAAAATGGACAGGATAGCACCCGTTAAAATACTTTACAGGGAGGGGCAACTACAGGTTCAGCCAAAAGGCATTGTTTCAGAGGAAACCCGTTCATATACAACGGACGTAAGATATTCAGGTCCGCTGCCCGATATGCTCAGTTATATACAGAGCGAAACTGAACTCACCCGTAAAACAATCTATGAAATAGTTACAAAGAGTAACCGTCTCGCGGAATATATCATTAACCCGCAAAAGTATATGGATTCGGTTGTGTCCATAATACGAAATGAATTGCATCGGTTGATGATTGACGGTATTAAATATGAAAAAATTGCATTTCAGGAATGGAGTATGCAATTGTTCAAGGACAAAGAAATTTTTAGCTATCTCAGTAACAGACTCGAAGTTAAAAAATCGGTGTATGATGCTGTAGTTTATGACAGTGAAATCGAAAAAAACTTCGCGGAAGAATTAGATAAACGCGAAGACATTAAGCTGTTTGTCAAACTACCACGCTGGTTTATAGTGGAAACACCTATTGGTGAATATAATCCTGATTGGGCAATAGTTAAGCAGGATGAACAAACGATTTACCTTGTTAAAGAGACAAAAGGGAATCGTGATTATTTGAAATTAAGAAATTCCGAAGCAGATAAAGTGCGGTGCGGTCAAAAACATTTCCGTGCCTTGGATATGGACCTCGCGGTTGTAACAAGAGCATCGGATGTGTAAGTTTTACTTATGGAAACTTACTTTATGATTATCTTGTTATCGGGCTGGTGTTAATGCCTAAAAAAATATTAGTAATTCAAACTGCATTTCTTGGTGATGCGGTATTGAGCTTTCCGTTTATTCAAATACTAAAGCAAAAGACAGGCGCGCAAATTGACGTTGTTACCATTCCTGTAAATGTCGAGATATTTGCATCTTGTCCCGCGGTGTCTGTTATTCATATATTTAGATAAGAAGGGAAAGCACAAAAGTTTATGGGCAACAATTGCATTCGCGAGGTCACTCCGGAAATATTCATATACTAAAATATATTCACTGCATCGTTCTTTCCGCAGCACGGTGATTGCCTTTTCTTCAGGAGTGAAAGAAACCTATGGCTATTCTACAAGTGCCTGCGCGATTGCCTATAAACACAGAATACCTTACAGAAAAGATTATCACGAGGTGCAGCGGCATTTTGTTTTTTTAGACGATGAAAGTCTAATTAGAAATTGGCGTGTACTGCCGGAAATGCACTTGAGTGACGACCTGCAGAAAAATATCAAAATACCGATGTTACTGCAATGGGATTCCCGAAGGGGTGGGAACGTGAATCATTATTTAAGCAGGAAGCTGAATGAAACTAAAATTCGACAGCAGCCTATAAATTGTGAATGGGAGAAATATTTGATGAATTAATTATTAATTGTATCTTTGTGATACTAATTGATACTAATTATAAAGATCGAAAATGATAACCAAAAAGAAAAAACAAATCTCAAACGATGAACTACTTACGGTAAAAGAAGCGTCTGAATTACTGAAAGTTTCTGAAATTACTATAAAGAGATATGTTGCAAAAGAAGTTATTCCATCTGTAAAAATAGGAGGAGCCAGACGAATAATAAGGAATGATGTTTGGGATACTTTTGTTGAAAAAATAAATTTTGAGCGTCAAGAAAAAAGCACAATTATCACCGAGCCGGAAGTGAATTATGTCCCAAGCAGAGAGATTGAGAAAGAAGAAAAAAAGTCAAAACTTGGTTTTAATAACTTGACCCCAAGTGAGTGGGCACTTCTTTCAAAGAATGTAATTAACGAAAATGATATATTTAATCCTGTATGGAATGATTTATCTTCTCCAAGAAACAAATATCAGTTGGAACACGGGGCAGTTTACCCCGTAAAGCTTGCCGAACGATTAATTAAAATGTATTCTGCTACAAATGATACAGTATTTGACCCTTTTCTAGGTATCGGTTCAACGATAATAGCGGCTCAGTCGCAGAATAGACATAGTGTTGGTATTGAATTAAATCCAAGGTTTTCAGAAATCGCGCAACAATGGCTCGATGATGTCCAAGGGCTTTTTAAGAATGATAAAGTCTATAAGATTTTCAACGATGATTGCCGTAATATGTTAACTCATATCCGCAAAGATAAAATTCAACTCACGGTAACCTCCCCACCTTATGCCGATTTCATACATAAATCGGTCAAAGATAGAAGCACAACGCATAAAACATCAGTTATAACCTATGAAAATAATAGTACGGTAAAACCATATAGCGATCATAAACAGGATTTCGGAAACCTGCCATATAATGATTTTTTATTGGAAATTAAAAATATCCTAAAGGATAATTTCGAGGTAACAAAACCGGGTGGTTATTCTTGCTGGGTAGTAAAAGATTATAGGGACACTAAAAATAAAATACCATATATTCCTTTTCATTCTGATCTTGCAAATGTTGGACAAGATGCAGGATGGCTTTATCACGACTTGCTTATTTGGGATCAAACAGGCCAAAGGAGATTAGTACTATTAGGCTATCCCTCAATTTTTTATGTAAATCAGAATTGTTCGTTTATAGTTGTATTTAGAAAATCAAAGTGATGGTAAAGACAATACGAGAAATCCAATCCGATCTTAATGGTGCGGATACTTCATATCTTTCGCATTCAATGCACCCTTATCCCGCTAAGTTTCCACCACAACTTCCAAAATTAATTTTACAAAATTATGCTATAAAAGGACAATCTGTTCTCGATCCATTTTGTGGTTCCGGAACTACGTTGGTAGAAGCAAGACTATTTGGCGCCAATGCAATAGGTGTAGATGTAAATGGTCTTTCCGTTCTACTTTCACAAGTAAAAGCCACCCAACTTTATCCAGAACAGTTTGACCAAATTGAGCGGTTTATTTCGAAAATTGATGGTGAAATTATTCATTGGAAGTTGTCAGGTAGGCCTGCAATTATTGTTAAAGAAATTGAGGGGCAATCACATTGGTTTCAGCAGAATGTTTCGGAAGAAATCACTTTTCTCCTTAATAGCATTGAACTTCTTAATGATTGCAACGTAAAAAACTATTTGAAGATTGTTTTATCATCGATTATTGTTCGAGTATCCAACCAAGACAGTGACACTAGATTTGCCGCGATAAAAAAAAACATCAGTGATTGTTACACTTTGGAAATATATTGTAAGAAAGCAAAGGAATATAATTCTCGGATGTCGGCATATTCAAAACTTGTGGATGATAAGACAGAGCTAAAGCTTTTTAACGCGGATAGCAGAAATCTTGATTTTATTGACGGTAATTCAATTGATTTGATAATTACATCACCTCCTTATGCCAATACTTACGACTATTATTTGTATCATAAATTTAGAAAACGTTGGCTTGATTTAGATGTCAAATTTGCCCAATATAATGAAATTGGATCGCGTCGAGAGTATTCAAGTTTGAAGGAAAATAAAGAAAAATGGAATGTCGATCTTATTAAGTGCTTCAAAGAAATGCATAGAGTATTAAAAATGAATCATTTAGCGTTCGTGATAATTGGTGATAGCGTTATAAAAAAAGAATTAGTAAAAATCGAAAAAGAAATATCGATTTTTGCGCCTATAATCGGATTTAGAGTGAATGATATATTAACTTCTGATTTAGCGGGTCACTCAAAAATTTTCAATCCGACATATGCTCAAAAAGGTAAGAAAGAACATATAATTATAATGGAAAAGATCAAGTGATAGAATACCGTCTCTACTATGAATGTTTAGAGCAGGCTAATGATTATTTACTCCCTATGATCCAAATGGCTGTGCCAAATGACACCGTTATTCGCCTTATTAAGCGTCCAAGGAAAGCTAATCAACTTCCATTTGGTTCACTTTTTGCAATCCTTTCCTTGACTACTCCCGATGCATTAATTTCAGCAGTGAAGAATGGACAGGAATACCCAATTGCTCTAATTGAATTTACAGAAGCTGTTAAAACAGAGGATCACGAACTCCAGCGCACATATGGAGGAGTTGCGGCATATCTTGCGGGAATATACTATATTAAAGTTTCCGGACATAAAGAAAGCGAAAAAGAGTTTGGAGGAGCTGAATATAACCCTTTTTCAACACCAAAAATATTAATTGATGATTTTGGATATGAGGGTTATATAATTGCAGATTGGGAAACTGATGGAATCAATAAATGTAATTTACGAAAGCATACTAATTTACCTGCTTGTCCCCCAATAATATCTATTTTGAATGATACCATTCAGAAAGCAATTCAAGCCTTTTCCGCTTCTGAAATAGATTGGTTTAACAATTCGTTAGTACGACTTAAGGAAACAGAATCATATCAGGCGTTTCGTAAAATTGTTGATTGTGCGGCGGGTTCGAATGAACTCTTAAATGAATGGAAAGCCATGGAGAATAGAAATAGTAATCTTGATAGGTTGAGATATTTTGTTAGCAAAGAATGGATTGGAGCAAAAATCAATCGTTTTAGTCACGCTATGGACCCAGATAGAGGTATTTTAATATTCATCTCTTTTTTGTTTTCGCACACTCACAAGATATATGGTATTTATGCGCTTGTTCGGCCAAGAGCAAATAAAATATTAAAGGGGAAAATGGATAGTATTTCTTCTTTGAGAGCTAAATTAAAGGAAGCAATTAATAAAGATTCCGGGGGTGTCCCCAAATGGTTCACTGATGAATTAATAAATATTGCGAACTCTGCAACTTCAATAAATCAAACTATTGACATTCAATCTTTTTGGGAGAGAAATAAATATAAAATATCTGAAAACAAGGTTGTGGCGACTATCGCCCATTTTCTTGATGGTATGTATTTGAATAATAATGGCATTAAACTTGTCTGGGACAGGCGGAAAATTTTAGGTGGAGACAAAGGCGAATTTTTAGAATTATTAAAAGATTATTATCATTTTTCAACTCTTTCCTCCACCATTCGAATTATCGAAGAAACAAGTGAAGTTGACGAAGATGAAGTCACTTACATAATTACCCATCGAGTGTTAATCCCCAATAATTTTAGAATTGTTTCATTATCATATCCTGGTTCTCAAGGCGGTGGTGCGATATTGCCTAATCCCAAGCTGGGTAAAGCGCAACCTCGTGAGTATCCTGATATCATTGCTTTACCGCCGACTAAGAATGCTAAAATAGATGTATTGCTGAATGAGAGTAAAGGAATGTTTCGGCAATCTGAAGTAGAAAAAGATACTTCAAAGATGCTTCGTTACAAATCGGATAAGAATCTTCAGCAGGCATTGAAGGACACACTGATTGCTGCACAAGTAATCGATGCGAATGAAACTGTTAGAAATATTTTAATTGGAATTGCTTTTGGTGTAAATTCTGATACACCAACTACTTGGAAGCCAAATGAGGTCGATTTTATTTTTCGCATAACCAATCGGGACAAATGGGCGATTGGGATTTTTAATCAGGAATTAAGAAATCTTATTCCTACTATCGAAGGTAACACAAATTTTCCCATCGTCTATAAAATTGTAGTCAAGTGATTTGTGGTTTTAATCTCTCATAATAAATTCCCACTGTTTGTAGCAGTGAGGTGTGAATCCCAAAACCTGACAAAATAAATTAATAAACATATAATTTTACGCTCATAATATATCAAGATTTCACCAAAATAAATATTCACAATACTGCCCCAATGCCTAAAAAAATATTAGTAATTCAAACTGCATTTCTTGGTGATGCGGTATTGAGCCTTCCGTTTATTCAAATACTAAAGCAAAAGACAGGCGCGCAAATTGATGTTGTGACAATTCCTGCAAATGTCGAGATATTTGCATCTTGTCCCGCGGTGTCTGTTATTCATATATTAGATAAGAAAGTAAAGCACAAAAGCTTATGGGCAACAATTGCATTCGCGAGGTCACTTGGGAAATATTCATATACTAAAATATATTCACTGCATCGTTCTTTCCGCAGCACGGTGATTGCCTTTTTTTCAGGAGTGAAAGAAACCTATGGATATTCTACAAGTGCCTGCGCTATTGCCTATAAACATAGAATACCTTACATAAAAGATTTTCACGAGGTGCAGCGGCATTTTGTTTTTTTAGACGATGAAAGTCTTATTAGAAATTGGCGTGTACTGCCCGAAATGCACTTGAGTGACGACCTGCAGAAAAATATCAAAAGAGAACTTTTGGTTTTTGAAGCGTCTGATAGGATTATTGCTATCGCGCCCGGTTCGGTATGGCAAACAAAAAGATACCCCGATGTATATTATATGAGAATAATAGATTATTTTTGTATTAAAGGTTTTAAGATAGTGCTGCTTGGAGGGAAAAATGAAGCGGAGTTATGTAACCGTTTGACAGTGAATAGAAATGTGCATAATCTCGCGGGCAAGATTTCTATTGTTGAATCCCGCGGCGTGATGGAGCGTACAGAATTACTGCTTACAAACGACAGCGCGAGTACGCATATTGGAATGGCAGCTAACGCGAAAACGTTGACAGTCTATTGTTCAACTGTTCCGGAGATTGGGTTTTATCCCTACAACAACAAAAGCGATTTTATCGGGTATGATGGATTGGACTGCAAGCCTTGCGGTATTCACGGATTCAAAAAGTGTCCGCTTGGTCACTTTAATTGCGCTCATTTATTGAAACCCGAAACAGTTATTGAGAGAATGGAGAATATGATTGAAGGAAAGTAAACAAACTTCCTTGGTAAATATTGATGAAGAATTAGAAAAAGCAGTATCATTAGCAAATAAAATTTATTTTAACGGCGGCGTTTTTATACACCCGACGGACACGATTTATGGTTTCGCGGCAAATCCGTTTAACAGAGATGCTCTGAATGAAATTACAAAGTTGAAACAACGCGATGAAGGCAAGAAATTTATTTTGCTGATACAGAGTGTTGAGACATTATTAAAATATGTAAAACCAATTCACGATATACATATAGATTTCCTTATGGCAGTTTGGCCTAACCCTATTTCGGTTGTGCTGCCGGCAGCGGATGAAGTATCTGACATTTTGGAAACAAATGAAATTGCATTCAGGATTCCCGCGCACAGTTTCTGCAATCATTTGTTAGAGAGGATAGAAACGCCGGTAGTTTCAACGAGCGTGAATCGGAGCGGTGAGCCGCATTTGAATGACCCTGACGCGATACTTCAGGAATTCAGAAACGAAATTGACGCCCTATTCTTCACGCGGAAAAAGCAAATGCCAATCTCATCTACTGTAATTAATCTAACACGAATGATTCCGGTTTTGGTAAGAAAAGGGCGGATACCTTTTGAATACATTATGCAGGAATTCCAGAGGGTGTTTGTACAATATGAGCAGCGGGTGAGCAGATGACCGTTCCGGCGTTGGTTGGAAAAATTACCGGTTTTGTCAAAGGATATGACTGGAAGAAAATTACCGCGATATACTCAAGGATAAAATTCTCTGTGACTATCGTTCCCTCAGGTGTATCGTTTTTGAAACCCGCGACATTTCATTCGTGGGTAGTCACGACATTTTTATTGCTGCTGATGGGTGCGACTATGGTTGTTACCGCGCTGCTTATGGTTTATACGCCGCTTAATTCATTTTTCTTTAGCAAGACCGTGCAGCTTTCTCATTATCAAGTGAAAGAATTGCGAAGTTTCCGGGATAAAGTGATTTATTTAGACAGAGAGATTGAAAACTTAAAGAAACAGAACCGCGATTTAAGGAAAGCAATTCTACTTGGAGATTCTACGGCACTAAATAAATTTCAAAACCGTTCAAAGATTGGCGGAAATATTTTTTTAGGATTTGATTTATTATTAGAAAAGTTTGGTGTAAATTTAGGAAACAATTCCATATCGTTTCGTACACCGTGTGATGGATACAAGTCGAATTTATTCGATCCTTATAACGGGCATTATGGACTTGATTTCGCGGCGAAGACAGGAACCCCTGTCTATGCCTCGGCGAATGGCTATATAATATTCTCTGATTTCACGGCGGATGACGGCAATATGGTAATTATTGGTCACGATGACGGGTTTATTACGGTTTACAAGCATTGTGAAAGCTTTCTGAAATGCAGTCGGCAGCCTGTTTTTGAGGGTGAACAAATAGCATTGACGGGTAATACAGGCCGATTATCGTATGGTCCGCATTTACACTTTGAAATATGGCAAAATGGGGTCCCTTTGGACCCGCTAAAATTCATTTCCACAAAGAAAGGAAATTAAAAATTGTTCAAGTACATCAAGCACGAATCATTGGATGATGTCAGCATAATAAGCGAAGGAATGAAAATTGACGGTTCAATAGAAACTAAAGGTAACATTCGCGTAGATGGTGAAGTTACCGGGCACATTGTTGCAGCAGGTAATGTTACTATTGGAGATAAAGGTATTGTCACAGGCGATTTACAATCCAAAACAATGACAATTGGCGGTAAAGTTTTTGGCGGTGTTACGGTCAGTGAAAAATTGGTTTTGGAATCAGGCTGCGAGCTTACCGGAGATATTGTCGCTAAAATTCTCATTATTGAAGAAGGCGCGAGTTATATAGGCTATTGTGATATGAAGCAGGCCGGGAATGAAGAAAACAAGAAGCATCCGAAACAGAGTTTCCCTGATGGTGCTGGTGTGAAAAAAGAGGCTGCTTCCGAAGCTAAAGTTAATATTAATTCGTGAGTAAATTGCCGGTTGATGAAAGAGATAAAAAAAAGCCGGAAACACTAAAATCAATATATGCTGAAATAAGCCCGCTGCTTGGTATTGGAGCGCAATTAGCTGCAGCTATGGTATTGATGGTATTTTTGGGTAACTGGTTAGATGAACGATTTGGAAAACAGCCTTTATTCGTGATTCTTTGCTCCGCGATAGGGTTGAGTGCCGGCATCTATAATCTGATTAGGACAGTAAATGATTATGAAAAGAAGAAGAAAGAATGAATTCTAAGCGATTTATTAATAAAGTCAGCTATATGCTGCTCGCGATTTTGGTTTTATTGATGGCAATATATTATTTGGGGTTATTAAGCAGAGAGCAGTTAATTGCTGCAGTCTTCGCGAAACTTATAATGACAGTACATTTCATTATAGGAATGAAGCTAAACGTGAAAGGTTTGAATAAACCGCAGGAAATTTTTATGATATATGTTTTTGGCGGAATGGCGGTTAGATTATTTTTTATTAGCGGAATATTTTTATTTTGCATTTACATCTTGAAACTTAATTTTATTTATCTTATATTTAGTACACTTATATTTTACATATTCTTTATGGCTTTGGAAATTTGGTATTTAACAAAAAATGCGAATAAACTATTAAAGTTTGAGAAATGACAGGTACAATACTAACAACAACTGATACACTAAGGCAAGCAATGGAGCATAGTGCCGCGGTGATGCACGATACCGTTGCACAATTTGCCGAGACAGCTCATAAAGCTGCTGAAGGCGATTGGATAATGGAACACATCTCGGATGGTAATGTATTGGAATTTGCTCCGTTTGGTCATATCAACCTGCCGCGATTACACGCTTTTGGATACGATATTTCCATTACCAAGCACGTGGTATTTATGTGGTTAGTGGTGGCAATATTGATAATTACTTTGAGTTATGTCGCGCGGCAATATAAAAAATCGTTGATACCCAAAGGTATTACCAATGCTATGGAGATGTTTATCGTGTTTGTCCGCGATGAAATTGCAAAGTCCACTATCGGGAAAGGATATGAGAAATTTCTTCCGTTTCTTTTGACAGCTTTCTTTTTTATACTATTTTCGAATTTCTTAGGGTTAATACCCTATACTGCTACGGTAACAAGCAACATTACGGTGACAGCGGTATTGGCGGTATTCTCATTTTTTGTTATCCAAATTGGCGGAATAATGAAAAACGGGTTTTTCGGTTACTTTAAGGGTTTAGTCCCTCACGGTATTCCCGTTCTTTTAGTACCGGTGATTGCATTGTTAGAGTTTATAGGGCTGCTTACAAAACCTTTTGCCTTGGCAATTCGTCTTTTCGCGAATATGACAGCGGGGCATATAGTTATATACGCCCTTATCAGTTTGATATTTGCCAGTAAATCTTACGGTATGGCAGGTTTATCAATCCCGATGGCATTATTTGTCTATTTTCTTGAAATCTTAGTTGCTTTATTGCAGGCATATATATTTACGATGTTGTCATCACTGTTTATAGGTATGGCAGTACATCAGGATCATTAATTATTTTTTTATTATTAACACAACATAAATCATTATTCTATACAGGAGTGTACTTATGAACTTAGCTCACTTAGCAGCCGGAATCGGTGCAGGATTAACAATTATCGGCGGTGCTTTAGGTATCGGTAAATTAGCTGCTTCAGCAATGGAAGCAAGCGGTCGTCAACCGGAAGCAGCAGGCCCTATTCGTATTTCGATGATTATTGCCGCGGCACTTATCGAAGGTATTTCGCTTTTTGCTCTCGTTATCTGCTTTATCTTAGCAGGAAAAGCATAACTAGAGAATAGTAATTCTTTTTGATTCGGAGCGGCTCGCGAGAATCGCTCCCTTAAACATTTTTCCCCAAGTAATTGGGACAAATAAAAGGTATAAAGAATGATGGCATATATCTTGGCATTTACTGCCCGCTTAAATGAATCCGGTGCCAATGAAGGTGGCGGCGGAGGCTTGCTTTCTGTAAATCCCGGATTGGCATTTTGGACAGTATTGACATTTGTTATTCTGTTGATAATTCTGCGAAAAGTTGCGTGGAAGCCAATATTGGCAGCTCTTGATGAACGCGAGAAACAAATTCAGGAGGCATTGGAACTTGCCGATAAGGCAAGAAAAGAAGCCTCTGAGAAGCTTGAAGCTAATAAAGTAATTATCGCGCAAGCTCAGGAAGAGGCTCGCGCGATTATTAGTGAAAGCAGAAAGTTCGCGGAAGAACTAAAGTCCAAAATGATTGAGGACAGTAAAAAAGCTGCTGAAAAAATTATTGAAGATGCCTCTTCGCGCATTGAAGAAAAAGCAAAAGAAGCAACACAGGAACTGAAAAATTTTACGGTTGAGCTTTCTATTGAACTGGCTGAAAAGATAATCAAGAAAAACCTTGACAGCGAAACTCAAAAAACTTTGGTCAATGATTATTTGAAGTCAATCGAGAAAAATTAACGATGAGGTTTTCAAAAGTAGCTACCGTTTACGCGAATTCATATTTTGATTTCGCGCTTGCTCAAGGAAAAGTAGATGAGGTAACGAAAGATGTTGCAAAAATACTTGAAATTGTCAAGGGCAGTCCTGAATTAGAACGGACTATCAAGAGTCCTATCGTCAAACCTTCAGCAAAAATTTCTATTCTTATTGAAGTTCTTACAGGTAGAGTTTCTTCTGTTACAGAGCGGTTTGTCAATTTTTTAGGCGAAAAGAATAGAATCGATTCATTGATAGAGATATTACACGCTTACTCGGTTTTGAAAGACGTGAAAGAAGGCGTGGTACGATCGGATGTGAAATCAGCTGCACCGCTTTCCAATGAACAGCGAAAAGAGATTTTACAAAGACTTGAAAATAAGTTTGAAAAGAAAATTATCCTGAGTGAATCCATTGATGAGGATATCATTGGCGGGTTTGTTGTTACTGTTGGTGATACTATTATTGATGCATCAATAAAGAATCAACTCTTACAGGTCAAAAAGAAGTTAATCAACTCCGGTTTGTCATTAAACTGAAAGATATTATAAAAGGAAATTGAAGATGGTTGAAATTAAACCTGATGAAATTAGCGCGATAATAAGAAAACAACTTTCCGGATATTCCGGTGAGGCAGATGTTTATGAAGTCGGGACTGTTTTACAAGTCGGTGACGGTATAGCCCGTATTTACGGGCTAACAAGAGTTATGGCGAGTGAATTGGTTGAATTCCCGAATGGTGTTTTTGGAATGGTTTTGAACCTTGAAGAGGACAGCGTAGGATGCGTGCTTTTTGGTGAATCGAAATTAGTTAAAGAAGGTGATACCGTTAAACGAACAGGAAAAGTTACTTCTATTCCTGTTGGTGACGCGATGCTTGGCAGAGTAATAACTCCGCTTGGTGCTCCTCTTGACGGAAAAGGACCTATAAATACCACCAAAACACTGCCAATTGAACGCAAGGCATTGGGTGTAATTCAACGCCATCCGGTGAAAGAACCTTTGCAGACCGGTATTACTGCAATTGATTCTATGATTCCAATCGGACGCGGACAGCGCGAACTTATTATTGGCGACCGCCAAACAGGAAAGACAGCAGTTGCATTAGATGCTATTGTCAATCAAAAATATACACACACTGCTGAAGCAAAGGCTCTTGGCATTGAACCGGTTTATTGTATTTATGTTGCTATCGGGCAAAAAAGTTCGACAGTGGCACAAGTGGTTGCTAAGCTGCGCGATTATGGTGCGATGGAATACACGACTGTAATTACAGCATCAGCATCAGACCCTGCACCGCTGCAGTTTATCGCTCCATATTCAGGCGCGACACTTGGAGAGTATTTCCGCGATAACGGTAAGCACGCTTTAGTTGTCTATGATGATCTTTCAAAACAAGCGGCGGCATATCGCGAGCTTTCGCTTTTATTAAGAAGACCCCCGGGACGTGAAGCTTATCCGGGTGATGTGTTTTATGTTCATTCACGTTTGCTTGAGCGCGCATCAAAATTGAGTGCTGAATTGGGCGGCGGTTCGCTGACAGCATTCCCGATTATTGAAACGCAGCAAGGTGATGTTTCAGCTTATATCCCAACGAATGTTATTTCAATTACCGATGGTCAGATTTATCTTGAACCAAACTTATTTAATGCCGGTGTTCGTCCTGCAATTAACGTGGGTATTTCCGTATCCCGTGTTGGCGGCAGTGCCCAGATTAAAGCTATGCGCAAAGTTGCCGGAAGTTTGAAGCTTGATCTAGCTCAATATCGTGAGCTGGAAGCATTTGCTAAATTCGGTTCTGATTTGGATGCTTCTACTACAAAAACACTTTCCCGCGGTGCGCGGCTTGTTGAATTGTTGAAACAAGGGCAGTATGCTCCGGTACCGGTAGAGAAGCAGGTTATATCGGTGTTTCTTGGAATCAACGGATTGATGGATGTTCTCGCGGTTGATGAAGTGAAAAAATTTGAAAAAGAATTTCACGAATTCGCGGAACAGAAATATCCTGAAATGTATAAATCAATTCGCGAATCAAAACAACTCTCGGACGAAACGTCCTCGCTCATTAAAAAAGCAGCGGATGAGTTCTTAAGCATATTCAAGAAGAGCTAACAGAGAAGGCATCCGATGGCAACGCTACGTGATATACGCGGTAGAATAAAAGGCGCGCAAAGCACCCAAAAAATTACCAAGGCTATGAAGATGGTGGCTGCGGCTAAACTCCGCCGCGCGCAAGAAGCAATCATTAACGCGAGACCTTTTGCAGCGAAAATCGGGCAATTGCTGAATAATCTTATTACTGACGAAGACCGCGCGGCTAATCCTTTCTTGATCGAGCGAGAAGGAAAGAACGCGTTAGTAGTAGTGCTTACCGCGGACCGCGGGCTTTGCGGCTCATTTAACACGAACCTCATCAAAGAAGCCGCGAGAATGGTTGATGATGAACTAAAGTCTAAAGGTTATACAAGTTCTCTATATTGTATAGGAAAAAAAGGCTATGAGTTCTTCCGGAAAAGAAACTATTCGATTGCAGGGCATCATATCGGGTTGTTCAAAAAATTAAAGTTTGATGCGGCATCTTCTGTTTCCGATGAATTGATTGAATTATTTATTTCAGGCAAGTTTGATAAAGTTTATGTTGTTACCAACGAATTTAAATCAGTGGTTTCCCAAAAAGTAATAACAGAGCAATATTTGCCGGTTGCTTTTCCTGCCGACACAGCAAAGAAAGAGAATCGCGATACTTGGTACATTTACGAGGAAAACCAGCAGTCTATTTTCCAACAGGTACTTCCGCAGTATCTTAAAACTCAATTATGGCGATTTTTCTTAGAGTCAAATGCATCCGAATTTGGCGCGAAAATGACCGCGATGGAAAATGCAACAATTAATGCCGGCGAACTTATCAGGGGTTTAAAAGTTAAATATAATAAAGAACGGCAAGCAGCGATTACTAAAGAAATTCTAGAGATAGTTTCAGGTTCAAATGCTCTTAAAAAAAGTTAATACTATGAGATATTCTATATAATGCTTCAAGATCTATCGCTCAAATTCGATAAAATTCTTAAAAAGGTTACCGGACAGGGGAAACTTACAGAAAAAAATATTTCAGATACCATTCGCGAGATTCGAAGAATTCTGCTTGACGCGGATGTAAATTTTAAAGTAACAAAAGAATTTATTGAGTCTGTTTCTATAAAGGCAATGGGGCAGGAAGTTCTCGCGTCATTATCTCCCGGACAGCTTCTCACCAAAATATTTTTCGATGAATTAGTTACACTCCTTGGAACTGAAAATGTTTCTCTTAAGTTAAACGCGACCGGAGTCACTGTTATAATGGTTGTAGGTTTGCAGGGTTCCGGTAAAACAACATTTTGCGGAAAACTTGCTAATAAATTGAAAGGGCAAGGCAGAAAGCCTCTTTTAGTCGCGGCAGATATTTACCGCCCTGCAGCTATTGAACAGCTGGTTGCTCTTGGCGATGCAATTTCTGTTCCTGTATTCAGATTAGAAGAAAAAGATGCACGGAAAATAGCAAGGGAATCAGTTCAGGAAGCAATTGCAAAAGGGCATAACACGGTTATTATTGATACTGCCGGACGTCTGCACGTGGACGAAGCCTTGATGAAAGAAATTGTTGACATTAAAGAGATTGTGCAGCCGCAGGAAATTTTATTCGTGGTTGACTCAATGACCGGACAGGATGCGGTCAACTCGGCAAAAGCATTTCACGATCAAGTTGATTTTGATGGTATTGTTCTTACAAAAATGGATGGCGATGCAAAAGGCGGATGCGCGTTATCAATTCGATCGGTGGTTGGTAAACCAATTAAATATATCAGCAATGGTGAAAAAGTTGATGCGTTAGAAGTGTTTTTCCCCGATAGATTAGCATCTCGAATTTTGGGCAAAGGTGATGTTGTCAGCTTAGTTGAAAAAGTTCAGTCGGAGTTTGACGAAAGCGAAGCTGAAGAACTTGAAGAAAAACTACGAAAGAATAAGTTCGATTTTGAAGATTTTCTGAAGCAGATAAAAATGATTAAAAAAATGGGGTCGCTTTCATCAATAATGGCAATGATACCTGGTATTCCAGCGCAGTTGAAAAATGCAAATATTGATGATAATGCATTGGTGAGAATTGAAGCGATTATTCGTTCGATGACAAAAGAAGAGCGGATGAAGCCAAAAATACTGAATGGCAGCCGCCGAAGCAGAATAGCCCGCGGAAGCGGCACATCAATTCAGGATGTGAATCGTCTTGTAAAGCAGTTTGGCGATATGCAGACTATGATGAGCCGAATGACTAAACGCGGCGGATTTAGATAAGTACCTGTTTAGAAATAACTTTAACAATTTCTCACGCGAAGACCGCGAAAGGTTTATCTTTAGAAGATTATAGGTTTTGATAACCAACAGAGTAAGCGGCATTTAGGTGTTACCCAATGACCACTCGCTATAATAGTTTCGCTGTGCTAGGTTTTTGCCGCGAAAAAATAGCCGCGAATTAATAAAGTTGGATTTAAATCGCAATTTTGAGTAAATTACAGTTTAGAATAATATATTTAACGGAGGTTAATTAATTGGTTAAAATTAGATTGCGCCGAATGGGCAAAAAGAGACAGCCTTTTTATAAAATTATAGTGGCTGATGCAAGATCACCGAGAGATGGTAAATATCTTGAAGCTCTTGGCTCATACAATCCTATGGTAAATCCACATACGATTATTTTGAATGAGGATCGTACATTATATTGGTTGAAAAACGGAGCGCAGCCCACGGATACCGTGAAAAGTATTTTACGGCAAACAGGCGTAACATTAAAAAAAGAATTGATTAAACGCGGATTAACCGAAGAGCAAGTTGAATTAGAATTTGCAAAATGGTTAAGCCTGAAAGAAGCTTCTGCCTTGAAGAAAAAAGGGCAGGGAAAAAAAGCAAAGTCTGATACCGGTACAGCTGAAGTAAAGGGTGCTACTTCCGCCGTATCCGCGGCAGAATAATCTGTCGCTACTGTATATCAATAATCAAAAGCTCCCTTGTTCTAATCCAGGAGGTACTATATGAAAGAGTTCGTAGAATATATTGCTAAAAGTATCGTTGACAATCCGGAGAACGTGATTGTTGAAGAAAAAAATATCGAGGATAAAAAGGTTGTTTTTGCTTTGAAAGTGGCTGCCGGCGATGTCGGTAAAGTTATTGGCAAACAAGGGAAAACCGCTCAAGCAATAAGAACGCTTCTTCAGGCGATTGCCGCGAAGGAGGGCAAGCGTGCCATTCTAGAAATCGCGGACTAACTGCAAAGGCAATTGGACGGTTATGTTTCGATTGGCTTTGTTCAGTCTGTTTATCGCGATAGTCCGCTATTAAGGGTTCAGGTCTTAACTGATTTTCCGGAACGTTTTGATGTTGGAAACTCTGTCTTTTTTGAGTTTTCCGATGGCAGACCGAATAAACAAGAAATTGAAGAAAGTTACAGGGAAAAACAAAGTTTTCTTATAAAGATAAAGAATTTTGATACTCCCGATGTATGCGAAGTTTTTGTTGATAAACACGTTTTTATCCCTGAAAAAGATTTAAAAGTTCTTCCGGAAGATGAGTATTATATTCACGATTTGATAGGAAGTGATGTCGTGATAGAAAACTCTGTGGCTGGTAAAATTACGGATGTAATGCTTCTTCCTGCTAATGATGTTTACACGGTTGAAACTCCGGAGGGAAATGAGTTTCTTGTTCCTGCTGTCAAGGAAGTTATTGACCGCTTTGACAAAGAGAATAATCAGTTAATTCTGAAAGTGAAAAAATCGTTCTTTAATGATGAGAATTGATTTAATTTCTGCTGTTCCTGAATTATTAGTCAGCCCGCTGAATACAAGTATTATGAAGCGTGCGCAGACTAAGGGATTACTGACTATTGAAATTCATAGTTTACGTGATTATACTCACGATAAACACCGTTTAATAGATGATAAACCATTTGGCGGTGGCGCGGGAATGACATTGAAAGCAGAACCGTTTTTCGAGTGTATAAGAAAACTGAGTTCTGAAAGAGTTTATGACACAGTTATATATCCCTCTCCGCGAGGGAAAATATTTTCGCAGAGTGACGCTAACAGGCTTTCATTGCACGGGAATTTACTTTTTATATTGGGTCATTATAAAGGAATTGATGAGCGGGTCTGCCAAAAATTTCCCGGAGAAGAATACTCTGTAGGGAATTTTGTATTAAGCGGCGGAGAGCTGCCGGCTTTATTGATGGTTGATGCGATCGTGAGAGTAATTCCGGGGGTATTGAATGACAGCGAATCCGCTCTTTCTGATTCATTTCAGGATGGAGAGATGATAGGAGCACCGACCTATACCAGACCGGCGGTATTGGAGGGAATAACAGTGCCGGAAGTGTTGCTTGAAGGAAATCATAAAGCAATAGCTGAATGGAAAGCAAAACAATCCCAAAGTTTTACAGAGCAATGGAAAAAAATTAATAATTTATAGGAGTAAAATATGTTTACCATAGAAGATATATCACCGATTGAAAATCCTGTTGAATATCCAAGTTTTCGTTCAGGAGATCATATCCGTGTTCACGTTCGTGTTAAAGAAGGTGACAAGGAAAGAATTCAGCCGTTTGAAGGCGATGTAATCAGCATTCGCGGCAGCAAAGAAAGCAAGACATTTATCGTCAGAAAAATATCCAACGGTGTCGGAGTGGAAAGAATTTTCCCGTTTCAATCACCTAAGATTGCAAAAATCGAACTCTTGAAAGAGGGAAAAGTACGCAGAGCGAAATTGTTCTACTTACGCGGACTTTCCGGAAAGGCTGCAAGAATCAAATCAAAGGATTTGAATCGTTCATCAAAGAAAGTGAAAGCTGAAGCTGAAGTTGAATCGGTGGTCACAGAAGTTTCTAAGCCGCTGAGCGAAGAATAAATTAAAAGGTTAATTCGCCGTTCCTAAATGGCACCAAATTGCCTGCCATCTGTTCATCGGTGCAGACAAACCGGTGCCAAAGTATTGATTTGCTTCATAAAAAAATGCAGGAAAAGTGCATTTTGATAGCTAAACAAGTTTAAACTTCAAAGTCAGGTTAATTTAGGTTATTGATTCGCATTCCGTTGGATTTAATTGATTTCTATCAAATACACGGAAAAATGCAGATTATGGTCAAAAAGCGTGTTCCTATAAATTATCTAAATCCATTTGAACCGCGTTATTATTGTACAATATCGCTCTTTTGACTTTTTCAGGAGACCCTAAATACCTTAAAAAAGAAAATTCCGGCAAACTCGATGAAGTCAGGTCTGCCGGCATAGAACAAGTGAAAGGATACTTGGCGTTGGACGAAATAAAAGCTATTCCAACCTGAAAGCACAGCTCATAATCTTTATCGGGGATGCGTGTGCGGAGTGTCTTGAAATTGCTTTGTAATTTATACGATATAAATACACCGGCAAATTAAATTTTGTTCTCGTGCAAAATCATTGGCTGATAAATGTTCTATAAAAAAAGAGTACTATAATTTTACGATAGAATGAATTTATGAAAAAATATATACCTGTCTTTTTCCTCCTGTTTGTATGCGCGGGATACGCGCAGCTGAAAGAATTTACCCTTAGTGAAATGCCCGCGCCGACTCAGTTTCCGCCGATAATGCGAAGTCACCCTGATGACGGCACGCTAATTCTTTATTCATCGGTTCCCGGGTTGGTGTTTGATTCGAATAACAACACGATAGACGATATTAAAGAGGAAAGCGGGAAATATACTCTCTTTCTTAAACCTGAAACCCAAATTATCACGGTGAAAAAACCCGGTTATATCGAATCTAAATTTCCGTTGATGACTGTCAAATCAAAAGAGGCGCGGTATTTTAAGGTAGAGGAAAAATCCGCGGGGCTCGCGCAGCTGCCTGTTAATATTATTACAACCCCGCAGGGAGCAATAATTTACTTGGATGGAAATCTCGCGGGTACAACTTCCCAGCAGAAACTTACGCCCGGAGTTCATACTTTGATATTGGAAAAAACAGGGTTTAAGCGGATAGAAATGCCTATCGAGGTCAGCGAGAATAAAACATTATTCAGCTATACTCTGCAAAAAATCGAGCAGGTGGGAATACAGATACAATCAATTCCGCAAAAAGCTCAGATATTGCTTGATGACGTGGATCGGGGTTTGACCAATCGCGCTCTTTTTCTCTATCCTGAAACACACCGTCTTAAATTGCAGTTATCTGGATACACTTCTATTGACACGGTGATTGAAGTAAAAGATACTCCAAATCAAGTGTTTTCTTTTCATTTGAATAAAAACTCCGTAGAACTATCTATTGATGTTTCACCCGCGGATGCTTCCGTGATGATAGATAGAGAGGATTACACCGGTCAGCAAAAAATAAGTCTTCCTCTCGGGAAGCATTTAATCGAGTTACAAAAAGAAGGCTATCAGCCGCAATCCGAAAATGTTGAAATTTCGGAAACAGGCAGTATTACAAAAAAATACATTCTGCAGGCTTTGACAGGTAAACTGCAGTTCGCGGTATATCCGTTAGAAGCAGAAGTGGAACTTTCAGATGAAAGCGGGCAGGTAAAAAGTTGGAAAGGATTAAAAATTATTGATGATTTGCACGCGGGAACATATACGCTTCGGTGCAGATTGGACGGCTATTTACCAATCTCGAAAACAATTATTATCAAGCACGATGAAACAACAGCGGAAGATATTAGTCTCCAGGCTGCCGAAAAAGAAAGCGGCGGAATATCTTGGTACGTTTGGACCGGCGGTGCGATTATTGGCGGCGCAGCAGCAATTATATTATTGAAACCGAAAACCACTGAAAGTATAAAAACTATTCCTTCACCTCCGGGCAGACCAACAAATTAAAAACTATGAGAAAAAAGCCTTATTTTTCCTTAGCGTCTTCGCGTGAGAATAAATTTAGAATAATGTCACGCGAAGGCGCAAAGCACGCTAAGTAAGGAAAATGAAAAAAGCCTTATTTATCTTTGCGACCTTGGCGTCTTCGCGTGAGAATAAATTTAGAATAATGTCACGCGAAGGCGCAAAGCACGCAAAGTAAGGAAAAAGAAAAAAGTTTTATTTATCTTTGCGACCTTGGCG
>CAIYTF010000021.1 GCA_903929035.1 uncultured Ignavibacteriales bacterium | reverse complement strand
GATTATTACGCGCTGTATTGTTCATTGGAATCGGTGGAGGTTTTTGGCGACCCCAAAGAAGGCATTCCGGAAATATTGGGTAATATTAAGAAATCAATCTTGTTTTCAAAATTGCCGAAAAGAGAATCTTTTGGAAGCGACCTAAATGGGGTGTCCACATCCACATTGATTAATATAGCTTTAATTAAATATTGCGCTCTTTTGGACAAACCTCTGATAATCTTTATCGATGAAATAGATGGGTTGCAGGACGGGACGCTGGTGACTTTTTTGCGTCAATTGCGCGATGGGTATATCACCAGACCTGAAGTCCCATTCGTTCACAGCATAGCACTTGTTGGAATGCGAAATATAAGGGATTATAAATCCAAAGTGCGGGAAGATCGAGCCACGCTTGGTTCGGCGAGTCCGTTTAACATTATTTCGGATGCTTTAACGATAAGAAACTTTTCGGTTGAGGATATAGAAAATCTTTACGCTCAGCATACAGAGGCGACCGGTCAAGTGTTTGAAAAAGAGGTTGTGGAAAAAGTGTTCGACCAAACGGATGGGCAGCCTTGGCTTGTGAACGCGATTGCCCGGGAAATAACGCAAAAGATTTTAGACAATGATTATACAAAAGAAATAACCGTTGAATTGGTTGACAGGGCGATTCAAAATATCATATTGCGGCGTGAAACGCACATCGACAGTCTGCTCGATAAACTGAAAGAACCAAGAGTGCAAAAAATAGTTGAATCCGTTATTTTGGGTAAGACCTCTGTTATTCGTCTATCAAACGATGACACAAAATATTGCTTTGATTTGGGACTGTTGAAGCCGATAAAAGGAGAAATATTCCCCGCGAATAAAATTTATGGCGAAGTGATTATTCGCGCGTTGTCTTACGACACTCAATTTGAATTAATCCAAAAAGTGAAAAACAATTGGATAGATGATGCCGGCAACATAGACATAACCGGCTTGTTAAAAGGCTTTCAGCAGTTTTGGCGTGAAAACTCGGATATATGGATGGAAAAATACGAGTATAAAGAAGCAGCTCCTCATTTGATATTGCAGGCGTTTTTGCAGCGTATAATCAATGGCGGGGGCGAAATTATCAGAGAATATGCTTCCGGCAGGGAACGAATGGATTTATGCGTCCTTTACGAAAACAACAAGTACCCGATAGAATTAAAAATAATGTATTCAAAGTCAGTTGTTAAGGATGGTATTGAACAGTTAAGTAATTACTTGACAACTCTCGGCGAAAACAGCGGATGGTTAGTAATCTTTGATAGGAGCGAGAAGAGGAATTGGGAAGATAAGATATATTGGCAAACTGAAAACATCGCCGGTAAAACTATATATGTTGTTGGATGCTAAGTTTAATGGTGCATTGTCAATAAAATGAAAAGATTTTTTAACGTAACGGGGTTATGTACTCCGGAAACGCACTATATGGTCGATCCGTTGCGCGGATTAGATAAAACTATTTTTGAATTGATACAAAAGGAGTATTATTTCACCATTCACGCGCCGCGGCAAACGGGTAAAACCACGCTGTTGAGGGTGTTGGCACATCGATTGAACGAAACCGAAGAGTATATATCGGTTCATTTTTCCATCGAAAACGCCGGATATAGAAGCATAGCGGTGGATAGAGCGATGCTTTCTATCGTTGAAAGTTTATACATCACTGCAAGCGTGTTTTTGGAAGACGCGGAGATGCCGCCGAGGTTGGAGAATTATGCTGCATCGGAATCTTTGCTGTATAGCTACTTATCCGATTGGAGTAAATCTCAAACAAAAAAGATTGTATTATTGATCGATGAAATAGACGCTTTATATGATGATGTGCTGATAACAGTGTTAAGGCAGTTGAGAAACGGTTTTATGAACAGGAACGACAATGCATTCCCTGTTTCTGTCGTGCTGGTTGGTCTTCGTGATGTCCGCGAGTATAAAGAAAAAGTGAGGGACAAGGAAAAATCAATCGGCAGCGGTTCACCGTTCAATGTTAAAGCGGAATCATTGACAATAGGCGATTTTTCCAGATACCAAATAGGGGAACTTCTAAAACAATATACCGATGAGGGCGGGCAAATATTTCCGGACGAAATAATCGATATATTATATGGTTACACCGGCGGTCAGCCTTGGCTTGTGAACGCCTTGGCAAGAGAAATAACCGAAAAGGTACTGTTTGGTGATGCTGCAAAGCCTATAACCATTGAAGTAGTAAATCAAGCGAAAGAAAACTTGATCCTGCGCAGGGACACTCACTTGGACAGTTTGATGGATAAACTTCGCGAACCGAGGGTGAAACCGATAATAGAAAACATCATTTCCGGCAATACCGTTATGTACGATGATTTCAACGATGATCTTCTCTACACGGAAGATTTGGGATTGATAACG
>CAIYTF010000020.1 GCA_903929035.1 uncultured Ignavibacteriales bacterium | reverse complement strand
GGTTTGCTGCTGTTTCGTGAATTAGCTTTTAATCGTGTTTCAAGTTCCTTTATCTTTTCTATCAGCAGATTGTTTTGCTCCGATAGCATCCGGATTTGCTCCTTTAATCCTTTTATCTCTTCGGATTGAAGGGCTATTATCCTTTCTAATTTCGCTATCTTTTCTGTGCTGTTCAATTCATTATTTTTTTGTGACTATCAAATATATAACAAATTCTTATTTTTCATACCTATTTCTAATTTTTTTGACCTAAACAGTTACCAAATAAAATTATTATCCTTTTAATTTTTTTGTATTTCAATTACAAATGTGTATATTGCAGTTAGTAATTGCCGAGCAATGGAGTTTTAGCATTTTCTACTTTCTGTGACGCAGGAGGTTTTGACTTTTCGGAAACGGATTGATCACGCAAATTACAACCGTGGAATAACCGCGGTATTTTAATTGTAGGTTGAAAAGATATGATACTTCCTAAAAATATGGAATATTGGCTTTTTATCCTCATAACTCACACTCTTAATTTTTGGAGTTCAAATGAATATATTTGTTGGTAACCTGGCAAAAGACGTCACAGATGAAGATTTACAAAAAGAATTTTCACTGCACGGAAACGTGAAAAGCGTAAAAGTAATACGCGATATGTTTAGCGGCGATTCAAAAGGCTTCGGCTTTGTTGAAATGGGATCTAATTCGGAAGCACAATCAGCGATTAACGAACTGAATATGAAAGACCTGAAAGGGAAAAAAATATCAGTTAACGAAGCTCGTCCTAAAACCGATAGCCGTGGCGGCAGCGGCGGTGGTCGTAACAGCGGCGGCGGCGGTGGTCGTAACAGCGGTGGCGGCGGCGGTCGCAGATAATTAAACTTGTGCAAATCCTTTTTTTTAGGATTGCTTAGTTTTTCTTTCTGATCCCTTGATCACGATTAATAACCTGCCTTATTTCAATTACATTCTAAATGAATGTTTTGTATGAGGCAGGTTTTTTTATTTAAATTGATACAAATACTTGTTGGCTTGCTTTGCCTTACTCCCTGGTTATCTCCTCCGATAGCTTTGTTATTGGGACTGATTATTGCAAATTATATTTCGCTTTCTCCAAGCAGAAAAATGACAACATACCTTTTGCAATTTTCAATCGTGGGCTTGGGTTTTGGTATGAATGTTGAAAATGCTCTTGCTGCCGGCAGACAGGGAATTATTTTTACAATAATGTCTATTCTTGGCACTTTGGCAATAGGATATTTGATAGGGAAACTGTTCAACATTGAAAAAAGGACTTCATTGCTAATTTCTGTTGGCACTGCAATTTGCGGCGGTAGTGCCATTGCTGCAATTTCTCCAATTATTAAAGCAGAGGAAAAACAAATTTCAGTAGCGTTAGGCATTATCTTCATATTAAACTCAGTTGCCCTTTTTGTCTTCCCGTTCTTTGGACATATATTTCATTTATCTGAACCACAATTTGGACTTTGGTGCGCGATTGCAATTCACGATACAAGTTCTGTTGTTGGTGCTGCAAGTAAATACGGTCCCGTTGCATTGCAAATAGCAACAACAGTTAAGTTAGCTCGTGCCCTATGGATTATTCCGGCGGCACTTGGTACAGCACTTCTTTTTAAAAGCACAAACGGAAAAATCAAAGTTCCTTATTTCATAGGCTTCTTTATTATAGCAGTCGCGGCGAATACATATATAAGCGCATTAGTATATGTATCCTCGTATATTGTATTTTTTTCAAAAGCGGGATTAACTTTCACTCTATTTTTGATTGGTGCAGGATTGAACCGCGATGCATTAAAAAGCGTGGGTTTGAAACCTATGATTCAAGGAGTAATACTATGGATACTGATTTCCATAAGTGCATTAATCGTTATATTAAAGACTGTGGCATAGATAAAAAGGTACCTTATTTGCTATAACACTGTCAATATTCAGTTCTGGTATCACCTGTTTGTTTAGCTTTTTGAAACTCCGATGATACACTGTATATTTTACTATACATTTTTCTAATTTTATGGACAGTTGCTGCTAAATGAAATTATTTTTGATACATATTCAATAAATTATTTGGCTTGAAATTTGAAGTAATAAAGATTATTATATGAGGTACATTATGAAACTAAGCTTGAAAATATTTGTTTTGCTATTTGGTTCGGTTATTATTTTTCTCCCGGGATGCTATACACGGTTTGCATCTGAAGAGAGAAATTATGATAATAAGAATAATTCCGGTTATAATGACAACTTGAATGATCGCTACAATAATCAGGATACGAACAGCAGCAGTGATTATGACAATGCACCTGTTGTGAATAATTATTATTCTGAGGGATTTTATTCTCCGCGCAGATACTTTTCGCATTATTACCCATCTTACGGGTTTTCCATTTCTTATGGACATATATATGATCCGTTTTGGGGCGATCCTTGGTGGGCAGCAGATTATTACTACCAGCCCTGTTTAATATACAATCCTTATTGGACAGCGTATAGTTTTGGATGGGGCGGAGGATTTGTTTATAATCATCATAGCTATGCTTCCGGTTCGAATAATCACGATCGGTATCGTTCTCATATACCGGCAGATGAAGGCAGAATTAGAGATGGCGGCGGGCGGCGTTCAGGTATAGCAGGACGTGATTTAATTCGTCTATCATCTGTAAATAGATCACGTGATATTGGAGGTGCTGCCGGATTTCGTCAGCGCGATGTTGGAGGTATTCCTGGACTAAGGAATAGAAACTATATTCGATCTTCACGCGCGGGTACTGATGCAGCAGTTTCGCGGAATCAAAATTCCCGTGTCGGCAGAATCGATGCTGAAAATGGTAAAAGAAATTCTTCAGGAACTGTTGGCAAATCCAATCCATCTCATAATGACCCTTCACGTGTTAATAGGACGGGTGAAAACCCAAGTAGAGTGTATAAACAGACACCTACCGATAAAAGAAGTCCATCAATAAACGATTCGCGGACTAAAACCGATGGCTCCAATCGGATATCAAAACCTGAAAGAGTTAATCGTTCAAGAGTAGATCAGCCTCGAAACAATAACGGCAGCAGAAGAGATGGCGGAAGTATAAGCAGACCGCAAAACAATTCAGGCGGAAGATCAAGTTCAAGCGCGCCAAAATCAAGCAGCGGTAACAATAATAACCGCGGTTCAGACTCAAAATCAAGGAATCAGAGCAGGTAGTAAAATGAAATCAATATTTTATTTTTTGGTTGTCTTAGCAGCAGCCGGTTTTTTGCAGGGCTGCTATACACGAATTATGTGGGACCCCCAAAATCCGGAGACCGCGAATTATTTATACTTGCAACCTGATAGGGAGCAAACAGTTACGGTTGAAAGTTACTATCCCGGCGGCAGAAATGGCGGGTACAGCGGGTACTATGATACACCTTGGTGGCAAGTGCCTTCAGTTTCTGTAAATGCAGGAGGAAGCGGTTCCCGAGGGACTTATAGTACCAAACCAAAAGAAAAATCAAGGGATATTGATTATGTCAGAACCACTGATAATAATTCGCGGGATAATTCAACACTTCCGCCCGCTACAAGAAATAGTTCAAGTACTACACCGCCGGTACAAAGTGCTAAAGATAACGGAAATGCAGAGCCAAAAAAACGCGATGCAGTCCAAGACGTAAAAGAAATTCGTAATAATGATGGCGGTCGTTCTACGAATAAGGAAAAAAAATGAAAAATATTCTAATTTATCTTACAGTAATGATTACAATAAGTTTGTCATTGGAATCTTCGGCTCAAAATATAGGAGATGCACTTCGCCTTGCTTCTCCGTCATATTCCACCAACGCGAGGTCGCTGGGAATGGGTAACAGTTATTTATCTGTTTCAGATGATGCCACTGCTATGTTTTTCAATCCGGCGGGGCTTGGCTTTGTCAAGAGGATGGAGTTAACCGCTGCAATGGATTACTATAAATACTCTAATACAACAACTTTCTTTGGTGAAAAAAGTGACTATTCAAACAGTAAAACCGGAGTAAGCCAATTTGCATTTGTATTTCCTTTTCCCACATATCAGGGAAGTTTCGCGGTTGGACTTTCTTACCATCAAATAAAAAACTTTACAGGGGCAATGCAGTTTGACGGGTTCAATACAGAGAGTACGATGACAAGCGATCTCGCCAATTCAGACTACCAAGCGTCTAGAGATATTCCTTATTATTTAGAGCTTTCGGATAGTTTGGATAATACACAGCTTACCAATAAATTGCAGCAATATGGATCTTCATTAAAGTCTGGCACTCTTGATAACTGGAATATTGCTGCTTCAATGGAAATCGCTAAAAATCTATTTATTGGCGCGACTCTTGGAATTTCATCCGGTAAATATGAAAGCAATTCGAGTTTTACAGAAGCAGATTTGCGCGGAATATATGATACCATTTCCACAAATCCTTTAAATCCTGCATTAACAAAAAAATTCAGTTATTTTGGAGTAGATAACGTTATTAATTGGGAATTAAGCGGGTCTGAATTTACCTTTGGTTTATTATATCAACTGAAGCAGTTAGGAAGAGTAGGCTTTACTATTGCATTTCCGAAATCTTACACTATCAAGGAAAATTTTTCTACTAGTATCACCTGTGCCTTTGGAACGGGGTTTATTCCCGATCCATTATCCCGTGAGTATTCAATGGAGTATGATATTACAACACCATTTGTTTTTTCAGGCGGCGGCAGTATTAATATAGCAGGTGTAATTGCATCAGCAGATATTTCATTTACCGACTATACCGAAACTCAATTTAGCAATGCATCAGGCATTAATGTTCAGGATATTGCATATTTAAACAAAAGCATTAAAGAAGCTCTTCGTTCCACTTTAAACTATAATTTGGGAGCAGAGTATATTCTTACAGACACAGGATTACGTTTACGAGGCGGTTACTTTATTCAGCAATCGCCATATAAGGATGATCCTACCACATTTGATAAAAAGTTTTTAACCTTTGGTCTCGGATTCTTGGTTGATGACAATCTTTCAATTGACTTCGCTTATATGCACGGATGGTGGAAAGATTATGGTGATAATTACGGGACAAATCTTTCAAGAACATATCAGGAAATAAAAGTTAACCGATTTTCCGCATCGTTTTCTTATAGATTTATTTAATAATGGTTAATGATAAATTGTTAATGGTTAATTATAAGGTAAATATTTAGGTGGTTTGTTGATGCACCGGGTAAAAGAATTAACCACGATGTTCACGATATAAGTTTTTAATTAACCATTTATCATTAACAATTAACCATTTAACAACTAACCATTAATATGATCAAATCTAAGGTTTTTCGTATAGAAAGCAATATGTACTATGCAATGCCTTTTGATAATCCATCTCGCGTAATCCGTTCTACTTTAAGAGGAAGATTCAAAAATGATTTTAAAATCAAGAGGGATAAGCTTTATGTAACTGATATATGTGTAGTGGGGGATTTGGTAGATATTTTAATGAACGAAGACGGCACAGGGGTAATTCAAAAAGTATATTATCGCGAAAATCACCTGTCAAGAAAAGCCCCTCGTGTAAAAGGTGTTTCATTTCGCGGTGAAAGAATGGAGCAGGTTATTGCCTCAAACCTTGATAGATTATATGTCATTACATCGTTCAATCGTCCGGAATTTAACAACAAAGTATTAGACCGCTTTCTGGTTGCCGGTGAAAGTTCGCGAATTGAAGTTTTTATCGTGATGAACAAAATAGATATTGCCGAAGAACACGATTTGGAATGGATAGAGTTTTATAAGCGATTAGGCTACACGGTCATACCAACAAGCATCAAAACAGGAATTGGGATAGATGATTTGAAAGAATCACTTCAAGGAAAGACGGGTTTATTCTGGGGACAATCGGGAGTTGGAAAGTCGTCCCTTTTAAACAAGCTATTCCCCTCACTGTCTATTACCACGGGTGATGTCAGCGGCTCAACAAACAAGGGAACTCACACTACCGCGAGTGTTTGGATGTTTGATGTTGGGGATGATACCTATATAGTAGATACTCCCGGAGTGCGGGAGATTGACCCTTATGGTATCACGAAGCAGGACTTGTCGCATTATATGCGTGAATTTGTTCCATTATTGAATCAATGCAAATTTAACGGATGCACACACTACCACGAACCGGGTTGTGTAATCTATGATGCGGTTGAGAATGAAACTATCTCGGAATTACGATATGACAGCTATCTGCGAATGCTTGAGACGATTGAAGAGGGGATGCTTTATTGACAAAAAAAACTACCCCCTTGTTCTTGGACTCTATATTGTTTATATATACAGCGCGAGATAAGCGGCTATCTTTTCAGCCGCTCCAATATTAGATATAATATATTCTTTTGAAATAGTGCCCCTGTAAGATCGTTCTTCTTCTTTTGCCAGTAACCCGCGCAATGCTCGATACATAGCACTTTTTGAATTCACGATGATCCCGCCGCCTAATTCTGTTAACTCCTTAGATTCATTCGATGACTGTATTTTAGGTCCGTAAATAACCGGTATCCCATATACCGCCGCTTCAAGAATATTATGAATACTGCTTTTAAAACTTCCCCCGACAAATGCTACACTCGCGTAAAAATATAGACTTAACAAAATGCCGATTGAATCAACAATTATGACTTGCTGCCCGTTATAATCGTTTAGATAGGAGAATCTAATTGTTTTTATATCAGGGTTAAATTCTTGCTCAACTTTCTCAATGTGTGAAATAGTCGGTTCGTGAGGAACTATTATCGCGAGCAATGATTTATTGAAACTTATAAGTTTTTTCAGAACAGGAATTAATATATCTTCGTCATCTTCCCAAGTACTGCCTGCCACGAAAACCTGTTTATCTTTGCAGATATCAGCGCGGAGTAACTTCCTGTTTTTAGCTTCCAAAGATTTTTCATATACTCTATCGAAACGTGTATCACCGACACTTTCAAATATTTCAATATTAAGATTAAATTCATTAAAAGAGTCGAAATCTTTTTTTGATACAGTTAAAATTCCTCTAAATGCAGAAAATAATGAGCTGTGAAATGATTTAAGAAATATATTTTTGCGAATAGAATTTGTTCGCAATGTTGCATCCACGAGAAAGAGAGGAACATTTGCTGTTTTAGAATAGCTGACCAAGTTAGGCCAAATATCATATCGCATAAATATTCCGATTGAAGGTTTTACAATCGAATAGAATTTTCTCACCGTTGAGGGAAAGTCAAAAGGTGAATACGCGATTATATCCGCGAATGGGTATTTCTTTGAGTTTTCGTATCCGGACGGAGAGAAAAACGTAACGATAACAGAAACAGAAAATCGTGCCCTGATTTTTTCTATTATAGGCTTTGCTTGTTCAAACTCGCCAAGTGAAGCTGAGTGTACCCAAACTAAAGGTTTGGACCTATCTATCCCTGAAACTTTAGCTTGTAAATTCTCTATATAATTTGCTCTGCCTTTAATACCTCGTTTGATTTTAGCATTAAATAATCCTGCAATCCTAAATCCAACGTATAATATGGGCAATACGAAACAATTATAGAGGAATAGCAGAAAAGGATTCATTTATTTGGAGAACAAAAAAGTAAGATTTTGGTAAACCATAGTAGGAGAGAGATGGACCATACATTCAAAGTGTTTTTTAGGACATTCGGATTTTCCAATATGTGAACAGGGACGACATTTCAATGATCTATTTTCTATGATAGTATAGTTTGTCTTATATGGCGTGAATCCGAATTCTTTTACAGAACTGCCGAAAATGGCAAGAACAGGCAGCTTCAGCGCAGATGCAACGTGCATCAATCCTGAATCATTGGTGATAACAGCCTTGCATTTTTTCATATTGACAATTGTTTTGTATAAATCATCGTTATTGCATAGATTAATTGTGCCGGGTACAGCATCGGCAATTGTTTTGCATAAGTGCATTTCTCTTTTGCCGCCAAAAACCAATAGCTTGTAACCGTGTAGTTTTATCACTTCGCCCAATTCAATGTAATAGCTGTATGGCCACGTTTTGGTAAAGTGCAATGAACCCGGGCAAATTCCGATATAATTATCGGCATCAGGTATATCGGCATTAACTGAATCAGGCGAAAATATTTCTAATCCATCATTATCCAATTCAAAGCCGTGCAATACTTTCGCATATCTCTGTGGAATTCCCTGTTTTCCGGTGAGGAGATTAATCTTAAATTTTACTAATAATAATTTTAAGAAAATATTCTTCCTGAAATTTAGAATAGTCGTATTAAGCCCTGTCAAAATAAATTTAGAACGATAATTATTTTGCAGGTCAATAATCAAATCATATCCACTGCCTGCAATGGATGTCTTAATATTCCGGATAGTACTATCATCCTTTCGGTACAGTATTAGATTAGAGATGTTCGGGTTATGCCGCAGAACATCCGCGAAATCTTCCCGTACACAAAAATCTATTATCAAACGCGGGTATTGCTTTTTTAGCGAGCGCAAAAGTGGTGTAGTAAGAATTACATCCCCTAAAGAACTTAGTCTAATAAGCAATATTTTTTTCGTGTTGTCAAGCCGAAGCAAAGAAAATTCCAAAAATTGACATAAATATAAAGCGTGTATTTAAAATATTGAGTCCTTTCTATAAAGCCTAAAACTGCTTTTCAAGATTTGATTTTGGCTCAAAGACAAAACATTTATTAGAATAAACCTTTTTTTAGTGAACTCGTTCATAATATACAAAAAAAATACCGGTTATAGGCTTCGTGAATAGAATATATCGCGTGTGCCGCGTTGCTATTATCGCGCGAAGTGAAACTTCTATCTGCCGCTAAAAAGGTTTTCAGTTTTTGTAACTTTCAAATCCTGTAATTGAGATGCTTTAACTCTAATTTCGAAGCGGTATCCGGTATAAGTGCCGATTGGATTCCACGTAAAATTCATTGTCCAGCAATGGAGATCGCGAGTAACAATAATTTGCGGAGCTGAAAACTGTTTATTTCTTATATCGTAGCTGCCGCTCATTGAAAATTTCCACTTTGGAGTCAAATTAAAATTAAAGCTCCCGTTAACGGTAGAACTGATTGATGAAACAAAAGGGCTGCTCTTGGAGAGATTATAATTATAGTTTAAGGACAAGTCCCAGGGAATTGAAAAATCCACCTGTTCGCGGTCAAAAATTCCTTTGTAATTTCTGTTCGAATTTGAAAACACCGTATCTACCGGAGCTTCATTCTGCAGGGGAGGCTGCTGTTGATCAGGTCCAACAGGACTTTGGCTTTTATCAGCTGCTAACTGAAATGAGCAGGAAAAATTAAAGTTTGTCATTCGCATCAACCCTCTTTTCTTATTTATCAAGTATTGATTGATGGTAGTTCCTTTCTCATCATAATTATATAATGAATAGTTAGAGCCGCCTGAAAGGTTAAAAGAACCGATTTGAGTTCTGTAGTTAAGCCGGACATCGGAAAACTTTAAACTGTCTTTGGTGAAATCATACGACACATCACCACTTAGATTAAGTAACTGTACCTTGCTTTCTTTAGAAAGAGTATCGCGCGGATCAACCATTGTTTTCATATCAAACACGTTATCAAGATTGAATCCCAAAGACCGGCTTTCTCCGCTTGAAGCCCCCCCGAAAATTTCTCTCTCAAATTTACTGTATTTAACTTTTGAACCATCTTTCTTCGTGTATTCGTCATAATATTTCCAACCCGGTTTTGAAAAATCAGGATTATAATTAAACGTGATGGTTGGAGTGAGAATATGACGAACTGCTGCAATACCGGCAGTTTGAGGCTGCACTATACCATAAACTTTTGTAGATGCGCCAACGCCCATACTAAATGTTCTCACGAAGTTGATCTGATGCATATCATCAGTAACTAATGTTTCTGAACTATCAGGATTTATTACGGACTTTTTAACCACTCTTTTATTATACCACAATTCGCGATAGTTAAATGTTGGTGAAAAATTGATATACCCTAATTTTGGAGAAACACCTATTCCGAATGAATGCTGAATGCCTCCGCGAATTGACAATTGCCCTTGCTCCTTATTTCTTTGATTCTGAAGCTGTGAATTGTAGTTTACACCAACTAATTCATACCATTTCTCGCTGCCGGTAAATTTTGAGGATTTAAAAGGGTAGAACTGAGATTTCCCAAAAGTTATCGTGGGAAGCACTTCATTAATTTTTCCTGACTCCAATTCTTGCCGCCTGCTGTAATTAATCCCCAAACTTGTGCCTGCTTCCTCCCAGCTTTTGAAATAGGAAGCATTGGAATAAATTTCATTTGTCAGCAGCTGATTATAACTTGAAGCGTTTTGTTGAAAATAGTCGGAAGTCATAAATTCCAAGTTAGCATCAAACCGCGAAGTTGGGGTAATTGTTTGATTGTGTACTAATCGAAGGTGATAATTTTTTTGTTGTGTTCTATCAGAATCGCTCGACTCACCTGATGTCAAATTTGAGAAACTTCCTTCAAAATATCCCGAGTAATTATATCGGGAAACATATCTATACCGTGTTTGCGATGCAAAACCGCCTTTGGTATAATAATCACCGGTGAGAGCTAAATCAGTATAGTCATTAATAGCCCAGAAATAGCCGAAGTGGGAAAAATATTTTCCATATCCTGCCCTGTCTCCATAAGCCGGCGGGATAATTCCTGAACGTCTGCCTGACTGTAACGGTACAACAACAAATGGAATAGGAATAGGGAAAGGCACACCTCCAAAAGCTAACCACACCCATTTACCAACCATCTGCTCCTTTTGAATAACTTTCATTTCGGCACCTACAAAACAGTAATGAGGGTCTTTCTCGTCACAAGTTGTATATATCCCGTCTTGTACAAAAAATGTTTTTTTATCCACTTTATTAATTATTGCACCGGAATATGCGGACTCTTCACCTTTGTTTTTTGTTTGTGCAAAAGTTATCAACCCGCGTGAGGTTTTGAAGTTATACCGCATATTTGAACCGCGATATTCTTCTCCCTTATCCATCAATACCGGTGATTCTAATATCTTAGTTCCCGCGCTATCTTTATACTTGCCGGCAGCATCAATGTTTTTTGTTATAAAATTTACTTGAATATCACCGCTCTTTAAGTTTGTTTCTTTGTAATGTAAATCACCGCCTCCATACAGGCTCATTTTCTTTCCTTTTACAAAAAAGAAAAGCGAGTCATTTGATTTGGCATAGATTACTGAATCAATATCAGAACGAGTTTTCTTCTTGCCTGTTTGTTGCTGCAAGGCAGTATCCGCGACAGTAGAAGTGTCAGATACTGCCGGAGATGCCGCGTAAGAATTTGCAGCTATGCCCGCGGACGAGAGCATAGCAAGCAATGCTATCAAGAAGATATCGAACACTAAAAAGAAGTTTATTTGTTTATGTTTCACGGAAAATTATTCATTTGGAAATACCATAAAGATATTCAGTATATTGGCAGCATCTCAAGATAAGTCCTTGTAAAAAAATAACCTTTACAACTTCAAAATCTAACCTACGCGGTTTTCGCGTGAGAAAGTGTTAATGTTATTTCTGAACGAGTCCTAAATAACAAAAATACAAAATATTATTATCTTATAAACCTATTTGTCCGTTTTTTGACCTAAAATAGTTGTAATAATTTTATTTGGAAACTTTTGCTAATGGTTTTGTAGTTTGTATTTTATGTACTAACAAAAAAAGAAACTAATGAATATTTTACCAAGAATCGGTCTTATAATAATTTATTTATTTTTTGTAATGTCATTGGTGTTTGCCAAAGCCGGTGAGCCTGCTAATTCTGTGAGCGGTTTTGTTACAGATTCAAAAAGCGGAGAGGCTTTGATAGGCGCGAATGTTTACCTTAAAGAAATTAAGCAAGGCGGTACAACAAATATCAGCGGGTATTTTGTAATAACAGATGTTCCCTATGGTACATATACCGCTATTTGCACTTACGTGGGTTATAAACCTTTCACCACGAAAGTTACCGTTGCTAAAAACGATGCGGCTCCGCTGAATATTAAATTAGTTCCGCGATATGTTGAAACAAAAGAGGTGGTTGTATCCGCTGATTCGGTTCGTATTATTGATAAGCTCTATGAAAAACCTGTTTCAAAAATGGAACTTAATTCAGCGCAGATAAACCAAATTCCACGGGTAATTGAAGCTGATTTATTGCGCTCGCTTCAAACTCTACCCGGCATTACCGCGCTTTCTGATTTTTCTTCGGCTTTGTATGTTCGCGGCGGCACTCCGGATCAGAATCTCTATATGATTGACGGTGCGGATGTATATAATCCTGAGCACGCTTTTGGCATATTTTCAACATTTAATACTTACGCCATAAAAAAGGTTGAGATTTCAAAGGGCGGATTTGGCGCGGAGTATGGCGGAAGGTTATCTTCAGTTTTAGACGTTACAAATCTTGACGGTAACAGGAATGAATTTACCGGTGTCGCGAACGTGAGCCTGCTTTCCGCGAGTACCACTTTGCAGGCACCGCTTGGCGATTTTGGCTCGCTCTCCGGTTCAATTCGGCGTACCTATCTTGATAAAACTTACGCGAAGTGGAATAAAGATATTCCGAATTATTATTTCATTGATGGAAATCTGAAAGCGTTTTTTGATTTGGGTATTCGCGATAAACTGACCGTCAGCTATTTCGGCAGCAAGGATAATCTTGACCTCAAGTTTAATCAACAAAAATCTTCCAAGGGATTCTTGTATGAATGGGGAAATCAGACAGGCTCTCTCAATTGGCGGCACTTGTTTGGCAATCAGTTATTCCTGAATTTTTGGACAACATACAGTGAATTCAGTTCAAATTTCGATTTTCAAGTTGCAAACGTGCGTGAAAAAAACAGGATTTCCGATCTCTCCATAAAAGGAGCATTGGAATATTATGCAAGTCAAAACACTTCAGTAAAATTCGGATTTGAACAGAAGTTTTTGTCCGGTATGCTGCAACAGGATTTTCAGCAAGGCAAAGTGGATGCAGCTAAGCATCCAAGGCACACTATGCTTTACGGCAGTATTAATTCACGCCCGATAGAAAAATTGATTGTTGACGCGGGTGCGCGTGCTAACATTTTTATATCGGATAAAACTTACATTAATTATGAACCGAGATTCAGCGCGAAATATAGAATTGGTGATACGTACAGCATCAAGGCAGCAGCAGGAAAATACTACCAATATTTGAACAGGATTCCCCGTCTTTTCTTCGCGAGCATCTGGACATCTGTTGATGAATATGTGCAGGAATCTTCATCATCACATTATATTTTTGGAATGCAGAAAGAGGTTGACCAAATATATTCGCTTGAAGTTGAGGCATATTATAAGACTTACAACAATATTTACCAATATAACCAATTGGCTTTCGCGGACATCATCCCTGACAGATACCAAGGCTCAATACCCGTTTACAGCAGCTCGCGCGGTTTATTTAATAACGGGGATGGTAAATCGTATGGATTAGAGTTTCTTTTCAAGCGCGATGTTGGTCCTATTTCAGGCTGGGTATCGCTTTCTTGGTCAAGAACGGAATATATTTTTGAAAAGCTCAATCAGGGTAAAGAATTTATCCCGCGGCAGGACAGGGCTGTAGTCGCGAACGCGGTTATAAATTTAGATTGGAATGGTTTCTGGGATCAGGTGTTTGACCGTGATTATATAAAACGCGATACCAAATGGTTTATAGGGCTGAATTTTGTTTATTCAACAGGTCAGCCGATAACGGTGCCTGCATCCGCGTATTATATTAATACTCTGCCTGATTGGAATGATGTCAAGTTATCGGGACAATCTTTGCCCGGTTATAATTTATATCCATCTGAGCTTGATAAATATCGTCTGCCGCCGTATATACGTCTTGATTTGAGTGTTACCTACGAGATAGAATATAAATTTGGCACGGTTGCTCCGTATCTGCAAATATTCAACGCGGGCAACAGGAAAAATGTCTGGTTCATTAATTATAATGAAGAATTAATAGGTGGCGTGCTTACACAAACGATTGATAAAACCGGTATGCTGCCTCTTCTGCCAAGCATTGGTGTAACGATTAAGTTTTAATGAAGAAAAATATAAAATGAATAATAAAATTTCGTTATCAATATTAGTAATCTTTCTGATTATTGGCAGTCTAATCGGCTGCGGCGACCCTTCTGTTGATATAACATCTGTTTCTTATGATCCAAGAATCGTGGTTGAAGGCTACCTCTTCCCGGGTGAACCGGTGAAAGACATCAGAATTATGAGAAACTTCCCGCTCAATCAGCCAATTGATACAAATCAATTTTTTATCAATCCCGCAATCGCCGATGTCAAAATAAACACGACTAAGTTGGATTTTGATTCCTCCAAGCATTCATATTTTACAAATGCATTTACAGTAGAGAAAGGGCAGACATATACTCTCGAGGTTTCTGCAACAATAGACGGGAAAAAATTGACTACAACTGCTTCCACAACTGTTCCTCTCGATGGATTAAAATTGTTATCAAGTGATTCGGTCCAGCATCATTATAGTGAAGAGTTCGGAATTTTATTTTGTCCAATGACACCAACCGGTTTTTACGCGTTCTCAATTCGTGCTGATTCTGCCGGTCTATCCAATTTCATTTATGATAATGAATTTAATTCGAATATGAAATCGGATCAACTTGAAAAAGATTTGAATAATTTCAGGCTAAGGTCCGCGTTTATTCAGAACCTGAAACCCGACACTCTTAATGCAGTTTATCAGCCAATACGGACATTCAATACTTGGTTTTATTCCGATTACACTGTTATAATGTACGCGGGTGATCAAAATTTCAAAAATTTTGTTTTGACCGCGCCGAGCGTGAAAGAATTTGACGGGAATTTTCACGAACCAAAGATTATTATGCAGGGCAGCGGCGCGGGAGTTTTTGCATCCGCGATTAAGGATACTATCAGGTTTAGTATTATTCGTTGAGAGATTGCCCAAGTTAAAAAATGGGAAGTAATCGATAGATTTTTATGTCCGCGCGATTAATAAAATAATGTTTGAATTTCCGATTATTCTATGTAATTTTACAAGAAAGTCAAATTTATGACTTACACGATTATATACGAGAAAATATCGGAACTTTCCTTTCCTCCGGGTTACTATTATGCTCATATTCCAACGTTGGACTTAACCACGCACGGTCTTGGAATAGATGGAGCAAAAGAAGCAGCTCTTGATTTACTAAAGCTATGGGTTATAGAGAAGAAAGCAAACAATGAACCCATTCCTGTTGAAGCTGAGTCTTTTTACTCGAAAATAGAGGAAGATATTGAAGCAGGCAGTACTGGCTCTAAATGAGTTTAAAGAGTTAAAGTAAAACATTTGCGGCACTATGATGAAGTCAAAGGTAAACAATAGAACCCTGTGATTTCAAAATGATTGTCGAAAGTAAACTCGTGCTTGATTTTATGTTCTTTCATTATTTGAAAACTCACGGCATCGACAAAGGAAAGTTTAACGTCCTTATATTTTTCCAGCCAATAATAAGCGTTGCGTTCCACCGCCGTGTCCGAGTAGAACACCAAAATACCGTAATCCCCAACTATCCGAAGAAATTCGGATGCGATTTCGAAACTTAGACGATATCTTATAAGCGTATAAGTCTCGGAAATCACTCCGTTTGAAACACAAAGCTCGCTATCCGAACTTTCAATCAAAGCATCCCATATCGGGATGGCCTTGCTATGGGCTTGGTCGCGTTTATCGATTATCGCGTAAAACGCCGATGTGTCAATGAATATCCGGTTCGCCATACAAGTACTTGTCGTGATTCACGGAAACGTCTCCGTCTTGACCGGACGCTATTCCTATAAGACTTCTAAGACCATCGCGATCATTTTGGTTTCGTTTCTTCTTCGGCAAAAACTTGAGATGTGTTTTCAATATTTCTTCGATATATTCCGAGAAGTCTTTACAGTTTTCTTTCGCGAGCTGCTCATAACGGCGTTCAACGCTTTTGGGCAGCGTAATTTGTTTCCTTACCGATTCCATAGCGGTTTACCAATTTAATTAATGTTTGCATAACTCAAATATAACACAAAGATTAGAAATATTGGATAGGGGTGTACGACAAATTGTCCTTAATAAGCATCGTTGGTTGAGCGAAGCCGAAACGCACCTGTGCTATGTCGCAGTTTCGGATTCGCTCAACGAACGGCAATCAAAATACAGAACGATTTGTCGTACACCCCGCACACCCAACCCTTATTGACTTTTTCGATTTATATAGTTATATTCCCTTTGTATATTTGTAATAAATTTTAATGTGTTTTGTGGAGACGAGTTACCACGTTAAAAAACAGGGCGGATCCTGAAAAGCCATAAGAGTAAGAAAAATATATTTAAAGAGGTTCGAAATGTTCAAAAAGCTCAAAAAGCTCAAACAAATTGCGGTCGTATTGCCAATCGTGGCTATGCTTGCAGGTTGTGCTGTTACATTACCGGTTAATGCAACAAGTAATCCGGTTGGTACTAAAGTTGGTACAGCTAAGGCAACCGGTTACTTAGGTATATTGTTTTTCGATCAAGATGCCAGTATCAAGACTGCAGCAAAAAACGGTGGTATAACAAAAATATCTACTGTTGATGTTAAAACAGGCACGATTCTAAATTTGATTGTTACTTATGAAACAATTGTAACAGGAGAATAATTATTAACCAACTAAGAGCATATCATTTTGATATGCTCTTAATTTTTGTACATCTAATATTTAAATTAAAATGAGAAATTTACTTTTTGTATTACTATCTATGTTTTTATTTTCTTGTTTTAATAAAACCGTGGATAATAATATTGATATTCCTTTATACAATGGTTATGTATTTAAGTTATCCAATGGTGAAATATTTACAGACTCAAACACTTCTGCACGTAAAATATACGAAAAGTATTTTAACAAAAAAGCCATTCAAATTCCTTTATTCAAGCATATTAAACACAGTGAATATGATCTTTTTGTCGGTATTCCTGTCAATACTTCTATAGATGAAATAAGCAAAACGGTTATAGAAAAACACAATATTCCGTTGAAAAATTACAAGAACGATAATAACTTTTGTTATAATCAATACAATTCAGAAGATTTGTATATCACTGAATTGGCAATTAAAGTTGATGAAAAATCTTTATTTTATATTTCCGCGATTACTTCATCAAAAATAATTGCAGACTCTATTCTAAACAATTTAGAACTATCACGAAGAATTGTTAAAGGTAAAGTTTGAAAAAGACAGATGATATTAGTTCTCAGTACTTTTTAATTTATTGTTCAGCAACGATTTTAATGTTTTTAATGGGGTGTTCGAGCACAAAAGGACTTTATGAAACCTTTTATGTAGGGAATGATGGAATCCAATATTTTATTCAGCCCCTGACTTTTACCGGCGATGCGGATAGTGATGAAGAATTAAAAATTGATATTACGTGTAAACATAAAACAGTCATTAAAGATTCTTCAATTGTTAATATTTCTTTAATAGGTGCTAAATATTTTAAAACCGTTGATAGTATTATTATAAATACTGATTCTTGTTCTGTGGTGTTAAAGGATCTTAATATTATGTTTTCAGAAAGAGATGGGGATAATTTTATCTCAAGATTTACAGCAAGAAGCTCTTTATTCGGAATTAAACAAATATTTAATAAAAGCGATTGGGCCTTTGGGGTTTATGCTCAAAATCGGTCATTTAAATATATAACACCCAAAAGCACAAAAAAGAAAATTGAGGCTTTAAATTATAGCATTTTTATGCTTTTTTAGTAACTGTTTAGGTTAAACACCGAGAAACTATGATTGTAAGATAATAAGATTTGAACTAATGTCAGCACCAATAATATTCTGCCACTACGGTAATACGGATTATCTCAAATACTCACTTCAGTGTGCCCTGTTAAATAACCCGGGAAAGAATATTATTCTGCTTGGTGATACTGCAAATAGGCAAATTGCATTGGAATGCAGAGTAACTCACTATTTGTTTGAAGACCTTGACTATGGCGAGGAAATTGAGCAGTTTAATGCTGTTTACCGTCTCATTCAGGGGAAGAAACACGATCATAAACGCGGAGGCAAAGATTGGGTAAATTTTGTTTTTAAACGGTACTTCTATCTCTACAATTATCTCTCTAAGCACAATGTCGGAAGTTTCTGGCATTTTGATTCCGATACTATGATAGTAAACTCACTCGGACAGTTTGAACCGGGTTTTGCAGGTTATGATTGTACTGAGCAATGTAACGGAATGTGTATGAACGGATTTATTGCAAGTTCCGATATTGTAAAACGCTACATCATAAAAATAAATGAACTTTTTAAACGCGAATCTTACATAGCACAACAGCAGCAGGAATTTGAATCAGCAAATCAGGGGTTCGCATTTACAGAGATGAGAGCTTATCAAACCTTTAAGGAAGAGGAAAAAATAAAAACTGTGAGGCTTAACCGAATAGTAAATAATTTTTCGTTTGATGATTGCCTTTGTCAAGAACACGGAATGAAGATGGAGCCTTTGCCTTCGGGACATACCTGTAAAAAAATCTATCTTGCAGGCAGTGGACAATTCTTTTTTGAACCTGAGAAAGCGGGAAGTAAACCTGTACAGATAAACACGCTGAATCTTAGCTGGCTGCCTTTATATGTATTTCATATCGTTATGGAGCATTCAAAACATAAAGCAGAAACGCAATTAGAAGAACTGATAACACTAAACAAAACCCCGACTCTGGCTCAGCAAAACTTTCCATTATTATTCAGACTCAAATATTTATTCTCACGCATCCAAACGAAGATTACAAAATTGCTTTGATTAGGTCTTCCTGTTTTACGGGTCTAATCAGGAATTCAAGGATGCCGATACTCGATTCATAACATCTTCCACTAATATATTTTTCATACATAAATTATTGCTGCATTGCGCGAATTTCCTGCCGTCATAGCAGGGTGAACAAGGGAGATGTTCACCGCCCCAGATAACATCAATATTATCAGACTTTCCAACACGCTCTAATGGATTAACAGGACCGAAAAGTCCGAATGTTTTTGTGTTTGTCAATTTTGCAAGATGCAGTATGCCGGTATCGTGTGTAACAAGAAACTTCGATTTTCTCAGCAGAAGAAGTAAATCAATCAGCGAAGTTTTAGCAACAAGATTGATAACCGGCAAATCTGTAAAATAATCAGAAATCCAAAGATCGTTTTTCGCACCGCTCAATATAACCTGAAAACCGCTTTCGAGTAACTCTTTGGCAAGACTGATATACGAGGTAATATCCCAGCGACGCACATCGTCAATATTGAGAAAGTTGCTTGCTCCTCCAGGAGCGAGAACAACATATCTGCTTGTCAAATCAAATTGTTGCAGAACAGTCGATTGAGCAGGCAAAAATAATTCAGGATAACTTATATCGCCGATACCGGAATCATCAATCCCTGTATAAAGCCGCGCAAATTCATATCCGTGATATCTTCCGGGTATTATCATTCCGGTACGGTCGGTATTCATAAAATCGGAGTAATCGCGGGATTTCAACGGCAGAGTCAATAACCGATAGCGTTTGTCTCTATAAGCATTGATAGTGAGATCATATTCCTTCCCTGCAAGCGAAAGCCACAGACGAAATATCTCACGAATTCTTTGAATTGTGTTACCCTTTAGTAATGCATTGTCATCAACTGTTACTATCCTGTTAATCCGAGGCACCAAACGTAATATCGGTTCAACAATGCGCCCGCATACCCAGGTGATATGAGCGTCCGGCTCAGAGGCTGAAATTGCTGAAATCAATGGCAGTGCCATAACAACATCGCCAATAGCTCCAAGTTTTATAATAAGTATATTTCGCGACATTGAGCAGCTTGGCTTTCTAACTTTTCTATTTGTACCGGTTTAAATATCATCTTCAAAAATACTATCTTTCTATATTATAACTTACAGATTTAACGGATGAAATTTTCAATAATTACCCCTACTTTTAACTCCTCTTCTTCAATTCGTGACTGTGCATATTCAGTTATTAAGCAGCAGTATGATGATTATGAACATATTATCGTGGATAATGTCAGTTCTGACGACACGGTCAAAATACTAAAAGAACTTTACCGTGATGCGGGAAAAGAAGATAAACTAATAATACTATCAGAAAAGGATAACGGCATTTCCGATGCCTTTAATAAAGGAATCGCCAAAGCATTAGGCAATGTTGTTGTAATCCTAAACAGTGATGATGTGTTTGCTGATACATTGCTCTTTAGCAAAAATGCTGATATTTTTATGAATGAAAAAATACTATTTACTCACGGCAATATTTATTTTGCTGATGATAAATTTGGTTCGAATATACGCCGTCCGCTGCTTTGCCCGATAACTTCTGCTATGCCATTTAACCATCCCGGTATGTTTATCCGCAAATCAGTATATGAAAAATTTGGTGTATATGATACTGATTACAGATATGCTATGGATTATGAATTGATTTGCCGATATGAAAAACAGATTCCCGATTTCCGTGCCCACGGACATTATTTTTCGGGAGAGCCTATCGCGATAATGAACTCCGGAGGTGCATCTTGGAGCAGCGGTATTGATTGCATAAAGGAGATAAAAAAGCTGCTCAAAAAAAATCAGTTTTGGACTTTGAGCGCGAGAATAAGTTATTGTTTTTTCCTTGCCAGAATTCAAACACGCGATATATTATCAAAGCTGGGATTGGATATTATTGTAGTAAAATGGCGGCAACGCAAGTGGGAATAAAAATAAAGAGTCTATGCTTTACATACAGCTTATGAAAAGTAATTCTTGAGTTTATTTTGTATCCATTTAACTATTTTCGAATCTATCCCGAAATATTGTAAATATCGTTTAATATAATCTTTCAGCGTAAACCTTAAGAAAATTTTCGCTTCACATAAATCCGCGTCAAGATTGCGCTCCACTATCAGTGGATGCCGGAGCGGAAAAGTAACCGGATAAATTGAAATTTCGTAGAGATGATCCCTTTCACCGGGATGAGTTGCATCGGTGTGTGAAAGCCCTATATTGGAAACCAGGTTGTTTCCCGGAATGATGGTTAGTCCGTTATATATCCAGCATAAATATTGCAGCTGACAGAGAAGGTATCCGCTATCATGGTCTTTTTAAATAATCCAAGACAAAAAATACTGATACCAATTGATAAATCATCCCATCTTTCTTTGACAGTAAATGTTTTTACAAACTGCGGCATCATCTCTCTATGATGCACAATCGGCCCTGCGATCAAATGCGGGAAAAATGCTACAAATAATGCATAATTGATTAAGGAATGCTCTTCTGCTTCACCGCGCCAGGCATCAAAAAGGTAGGATATTTGCTGGAATGTAAAAAAAGATATGCCAATTGGAAGAATTATTTTTTGGATATTGATATTTGCACTAAATACATAGT
>CAIYTF010000019.1 GCA_903929035.1 uncultured Ignavibacteriales bacterium | reverse complement strand
GGCAAAAAAGCATCAAATGAATTTCTTGAAAATTCACCAGTTGTATTTGCTGAATTCTTGCCAAAATGGAATTATTCTTTCACTCCTTATCTGGTATAAGTTATTTTTAATTCATTCCTAAGTAAATCCACAGCTAATTCCTATCTACTTCAACCAAGTATGTCGAAAAAGAAGACAGTTTATATAAAAACAATATATCCGAGTTACCATGTTTCGCTCGAAACATCGCGGGAGTTTCAGGAAGCTATACTTACTGACAATAATACTGATGCGAGTATTCTAATTAACAAGAAATATTTCCAAAAATTATTGGTTTTCATTTACAAGGTTTTAAGAAAGCTAAAGAGTGAATCTATTATTTATTCCGAATATTTTAATATTTTCAGAAAAGTAAGTCAGTCATCGATAATGATTCAAATGGGGGTGTCCACTGAATTGGCAATACCATTAGCACTTTGCAAGGGGAACAAATATTTATACTACTTTGATGCTTGGGAATCGACTCACGCTGAAATTCTATCTATTGCACAAAAGCATAAAATAACAGGTATGTTCTTAAGCTCACGAACAGCGGCACAAATGCTATCAACTGCCGGACTAAAATGCAGGTTTATATGGATTCCTGAAGGAATTTGCTTAAAAAAATATAGATATTGTAATTATGATGAAAAAGATATTGATGTTTTAGAGCTTGGAAGAAGATTTTCCAAATATCACGAAAAGATAAGTCCTTATCTGCAAAAGACGGCAAAGACTCACTTGTATGAATCATCTCCGGGGGAGATAATATTCCCCGATCAACCATCTTTCTATAATGGGTTGGCAAGGACAAAAATATCTATTTGTTTTCCTTCAAACATAACTCATCCTCATAGTGCTGGTTGTATCGAGACAATGACCGTGAGATACCTTCAGTCTATAGCATCAAAGTGCATTTTGCTTGGGCAGGTACCTCAAGAAATGATAGATTTGTTTGGATATAATCCTGTTGTGGAAGCAGATATGAATAAACCAAGCGAGCAAATATTATCAATTTTGGAGAATTATATTTCATACATACCGCTAATTGAAAAAAACTATGATAACTTAAAATATCACACGTGGAATAATCGATGGGCAGATATGACCTCCCAAATGAACGCTTCCTATTGATGATCCAAATGATGTTTGATTTTTCAGTTTATTACCGAATAAACTGAAAATTATCACCTTCAAATTTATATTTGGATATCACTGATTTTTGTATAAAAATAATCCTCAAATTTAGTTATTTTTACTATTTGTAGAATTTAAGATTATAATTTTTTATAGGCAGGTTTATGGTAGAAGAAAAAAACGTGGACATTTTGGATTTTGTCATTTTTTTATTGAGATGGAAAACGGTTCTTCTGGCTTTCACGGTTATCGTATTTGCAATATCATATACTTTTATATTTTTCTTCATAAAACCGCAATATGAATCTACTGCCCTCATTATTCCTTCGACACAAATGGATGGGGGAGAGATTGGTGCATTACTCAAAAATTTCTCAGGTTTACCGATGATGCTTTCCGGTCTCAAAAAAAACTCTTCTGCAGATTTTTATAAAACAATTATTTATAGCCGAAACACGATAGACAGTGTTCTTGATAAATTTGACTTGATAAGTGAGTATAAGGCTAAAACCAGGGAACTCGCGTTAAACACATTGACAAGCCGTATCTTTGCTGATGAAGCTAAAGAGGGTGGTGGTTTCTTAATTACTGCCCGAGGATCATCTCCCCAGCAAGCAGCCGATATTACCAATTTTATAGTACAGTTGTTGAATAAAACTATAATACGCCTGAATGTTCAAAAAACGCGGGACAATAGAACCTTTCTAGAAGCCCGTTATAATCAATTAAAACAAGACCTGAAGACCGCGGAGGATTCTCTCCGAGAGTTCCAACATAAAACAGGACTCTATGAAGCAAACGAAATATTGAGAACATCTATTGACGCGTATGCAAGAATGGAATCGGAAATCGCGGTAAAAGAAATTGAATCAGGGGTAATGGGTAATATTTATGGAAAAAGTTCTCCCCAGGCAAATCAGGCAGATTTTCTTCGGAAAGAATATCAAAATAAATTCGAAGAACTTAAAAAGGGTAAATCCGGTGGGCAGATATTGGTACCCTTAACTTCTATCCCTGATAAAATGCTGACTTATTACCGCCTTTACAGGAACATAAAAATCAATAGTTCAATGATGGAATATATACTGCCTATATTTGAGCAAATCAAATTCGAAGAACAGAAAGCCATTCCCATTTTGCAGGTTATTGACAATGCCGTACCTTCTGAAAAAAGAGCTTCACCAAAAAGAGTTGTAACCTCAGGTGGGATTTCTATTATTTTGTTAGTAATGACTATTATATTCCTGTATATCCGGGAAAAGTTTCAGCAATCTTTAAATCCAAAAGTCTTACTTATTAAAAATCTAACAAAATTTAAAAACAAATAAACGTGATTAGTTCATACAGAATGAATAATCCCAAGTTACAATCAATTGGGGATAATAAATTCCTGCTCGCAGCATTAGTCCTTGTTGCGACCCCACTGATCGCATTGGCCGGATTGGGAATGGAGACAAATTCATCGTTGGTTATAATAAGTGCCGGTGCATTACTATTGTTTTTAACGGGAAATTTTAATTTTCTGGTATCAGTATTCATAGGACTTATGTTTATTGAATATTATTTTTTTGGACTATGCCTCACCGAACTTCTGGGTTTGTATTTCCTTATTTCCTTTTTACTAATGTATCGTATCAAGGATGAGAAGCTTAACCTTAATTTAGTTTGTGCCTACGGCGTTTTTCTGCTTATGATTATACCTTCATATTATAACATAGGTTTACATCCTGTGCCTTGGTTTTGGTCGATTCGGTACATTTCGGTTATTACCATTCTCATCACGTTCCCTATAGCATTTTGTAATTTGAATCGCCTAAAATCAGGGATAAATCTATTTATTATATTTGCCGGAATTAGCGGCATTTCAGTTATTATTATGGCAATGACTTCAGGGATGCGGGAATTCGGATTCTCCGGTGTTGTTTATTGCGACCTCGTAGGTGTCGGTATTACACTCACTTTAGTCCGGATTCTATTTCTCAGCGATAAGCGGTCATTTTTCATAGCGGCATTCATTCTCCTTTCAATGGCTTCCTTGTTTACCCAAACCAGGAGTTCTTGGATCGCTATAAGTATGGCTATTATTTTTGTACTCACACTTTTTATCATATTCTCAGCCAAACTTGGCTATAAACGTAGTCAAGCCCTGCAGTGGATTATATCAATTAGTGCTTTTTTGGTTTTTGCGGTGGTAGTAATATATTTTTTGGTGCCAACAACTTTTAATCGGTTTGAAAATAAACAAATCAAAAACTCGGACGATATTGCTTTTGCAGTAGCACAGAATTCACTTACTACGAGGGCTTGTATTTGGCACACTGCACTTAATGCGTTTCTTGCTCATCCTTTTATTGGAATAGGAAATTTTAATTTTCAATTTGTGTCAGAAGATTACAATACACTTCCGCCAGTTATCTATGAATCTTTCGTGAAAGGACTGAGACCTCATTTAGTTATAATGGAGCTACTATCAGAAACCGGTATTCTTGGCACAATGGGCTATTTTTATTTTATGGCGCGTGTCTGGAAAAAAGTCAGCAAAATTTTGAAGAACTCCGCGACAAATGGGACACTTTATAGTGCAGTAAGCGTTGCTGCTGCATTTTTCTATGCAACCATTTCAATGTTAATGACAGATGGGTGGTTATGGGGACAAATGCTGATGCTGCTCGCCTGTATAGTGGCAGGGATTATTATTGTTGAAAATGAGCAGAACGCTCGGCAAGTACGGCAAGATGAGTTCTGACAAAAAGAATTCTTTTTTTCTCGCGTTGCAATATTTCATTTCGATTATCAACTCTTTTGTTATTCTTAAATTGTGTATTGACTCATATTCAGCGAAATACTTTGGTGTATGGATTGTTTTCGCTTCTCTATGGGGAGTAGGGGGAAGTGTTGATTTCGGGTTTGGGACGGCAATTATCAAATTTATAGCTGAAGCGCGGCGTGATGATGACGCGGCTAAAATGCAGGTAATTTTCTCCACAGGCTTAGTTACGTTTCTAAACCTTGGAACAATTATGGTCACGGTTTGCGGTTTAATTGGCTACCTTGCTTTTTTTACAAATCCAAATATTGTTGATTCATCGAGGTATTTGGAAGAATTGACGGTCTTTTTGCTTCTTGGAGCAAACTTTTTTCTGCAATATATATCGGGATTTCTTCGTTCATTTTTTGAGGGGATGAACAGCTTTATTTCATCCGGCAGAATACAGATGATAAATACAGTTGTCATTTTTTCATTAGTCTGCATAGTCTTGCTGCTGAAATTATCACTTGTTTTTCTTGGATTAGCTTACTGCTTTTCAGCATTTACCCTTTTACTTTCATATATATATTTATTTAGAGTGATTGACCGTAGAATATCATTAACCTTGTTTGCTTTTAAATGGGAGGTATTCAGACACATTATTAAATATAGTTCCGCGGTTCAGCTGGGTACAATATTTTCTGTTTTAGTTGATCCCCTTATCAAGTATGTAATCGGGAATTATTCTTCACTTGAATCAGTGTCTTTCTATGAAATAGCCAGAAGATTTGCTATCGCGATATCCGGACTTTTCCAAACAACATTCAGAAATCTTTTTCCTAAAGTTAGTATGCTTACAGACAAAACTAAATATAATGAATTTATTACGAGCGAAGTCGCGAGAATTTCAAAAATAGGAATAGTGTATTCCGGTTTCGTGTTTGGAGTCGGGTCTCTGTTTCTGGCTATTCTGATAAAAATATGGTACGGACGAACCGAATCGATTCTAATGTTTTTAATATTGGCAATTCCCGAATCAATTAATTGTTTCGGTTACTCGATATATGTTTTTCTGATGGGTATCGGCAAGGCTTCATTTCTTGCTTTAATTCAGTTCATCAATCTTGTTTCTGTTGGAGCAGCACTTTGGATCGGATTTGTTGTATTTCATTCGAAATATGGATTGATTGGATACACATTTTCTGTGACACTATCAAATATTCTGATGTTACTATTTATCAAGAAACACTATGGCGTTGTAATTCGCGAGTTTGCCGGAAAGGGTGAGTTACTCAAATTGATACTACTTTTTGTAGCATTGTTCGCTGCAGCGGTTTTTGTTCGTGAGATAAACTTATTCACAGTACTTGCTTTGTTAAGTATATTTTCAGTTCTCTTGTTTTTCAGAGACTTCTATTATATTTTCTTATCCATAAAAAAAACTGCATTAGGATATTTTATACCAAACCGACAACAAGTTGAATAGTATGCCGATACAATGTGCAATCAGTAAATGGAATGCTCCCTGCGATACTCCAAAGGAGTAAAATTTGAATAACCGTGAGCAAGTGCCGCAAAGCGGTACGATGCTCACGGAAACGTCACAAACAAGTACTGTTCCCTGCAAGGGGACAACCAAAATCCGGTGCAATCAGTAACTTTTTGGCCATAGTGAGTGGTAAGTTCGCCTCCTGCGGAGACGAGAGAGTGGGCTGTGTGTTTTACCGTGAGCATCGCACCGCTTCGCGGCTCGAAACTCACGGTTATTCAAATTGAACTCTTTCAGAGTACTCGGAATAACACTGTTGATTTAATCTAACTTGTTATCGGTTTGGTATTAGATTTGTAAAATTTTAATCTGAAAGTAAATTTTGAATAATTCCGAAATAGAATCAATTGGCGATAATTTATCTCTGCTTGGAATGTTAATACTTGTCTCGATCACGCTTATTCTGTTGTTTGGGTTCGGAATTGCGGCAAGCATTTCCCCTGCTATTTTGATTGCCGCAGCATTGCTGTTGCTGCTGACTTGGAATTTTAATGCTCTTGTTGTATTATTCTTGGGGTTTTTTTTTGTTGAATATTATATCTATGGACTCTGCTTAACAGAACTTCTGGGTTCGTATTTTCTTTTTTCGTTTTTACTTATGTATCGTATAAAAAATGAGAAACTGAACCTTTCTTTAGTTGGTGCATACTGCGTTTTCCTGGTATCCATTATGCCGTCATATTTTAATATCGGGATACAACACCTCTGGCTTTGGTTTTGGTCAATCAGGTACTTTTCGTTTATGACCATCCTAATAACATTTCCGATCGCGTTTAGTGATTTGCATCGGTTGAAGTCCGGAATAAATTTATTTATTATTTTTGCCGTGATTAACGGTATTTCAGTTATTTTTTGGGCAATGGCTTCCGGAGGTCGCGAATTTGGCTTCTCCGGTGTTATGTATTGCGATCTCGTGGGGATCGGAATTACACTTGCATTAGTCAGATTCTTGTTTGTTCACAAGAATCGCTCCTTTTTTATATCGGCGACCATTCTCCTTTCAATGGCTTCTTTGTTCACTCAAACCAGGAATTCGTGGATTGCTATCTGCTTGACGATCATTTTTGTATTAATACTTTTTGTCGTTTTCTCAGGTGAACTCGGCAATAAAAGGAGTAATGCTTTACAGTGGATTATTTCGGCAAGTGCTATTTTTGTATTTGTTGCCGGTGTAATCTATTTTTTTTCCCCTGAAACTTTTACTCGGATTGAAAATAAGCCGATTCAGCAGTCAGACGATATTGTTTTTGTTGTAGGTCAGAGTTCACTTAACACAAGAGCTATTATTTGGCACACTGCATTTAATGCATTTCTTGCTCATCCGTTTATAGGAATAGGAAATTTTAATTTTCAATTTGTTTCAGAAGATTATTATTCACTCTCATCGGCTTTATATGGAGCATTCGTGAAAGGATTAAATCCTCATTTAGTAATAATGGAATTACTCTCGGAAACCGGCATTATAGGCACTCTTGGTTATTTTTATTTTATGGTACACGTATGGAAAAAAATAATTGGGATATTGAAGAACTCCGCGATAAAAGAGACATTGTATAGTTCAGTAAGTATTAGTGCCGCGGTCTTCTATGCAACTATTTCAATGTTAATGACCGATGCGTGGTTATGGGGACAATTGCAGATGCTGCTTGCTTGCATAGTGGCGGGAATTATTATTGTAGAAAATGAGCAGATTGCTCGACAGGCACTGTATAATGAGTTCTGAAAACAAAAACTCATTTTTAAATGGCATTGTAACATCTCATTTTAATTGTCAAATGGTTACATCGGTAATAATATCCCTAAATAGTGACTGAATAAGTATGAAATTTTCCATTATAACGCCATCTTTAAACCAAGGCAAATTTATTGAGGATACAATTCTTTCGGTCGTGAATCAAAACTATCCGGATTTTGAACATATTGTTATGGATGGCGGTTCTACGGACGAAACTGTTTCCATTCTAAAAAAATATTCTCACCTGAAGTGGATTTCAGAGAAAGACTCAGGGCAATCGAATGCGCTTAACAATGGGTTTCGCTTGGCAACAGGTGATATTTGCGCGTGGATTAATTCTGATGATTATTATGACGAAGGAACTTTCCAAAGAGTCGCGGAGTATTTCACGCAAAATAAAGATTGTATGTTTGTCTATGGAGATATGACAAATATTGATGCAGATAAGAATATTACTGCAAAACTTGTTGGAGATGTGATGTCGCGTAGTGAACTCTTAAAGCTGCCGGACATTGTCAGGCAGCCAAGCTGCTTCTGGCGGCGGTCTGTCTTTGATAAAGTAGGCTACTTAAACGAGAATCTGCATTTAGTATTTGACTATGATTTCTTTTTACGCATCAGTAAATTTTATCCGTTCCATTATCTGAATAAGAATATGTGTTTTTTTAGAATTTATGCGGACACTAAGACACAGCGGCTTCTAAATAAGCAGTTTCACGAACTTATAAGAATTATGCTCTCTAATATT
>CAIYTF010000018.1 GCA_903929035.1 uncultured Ignavibacteriales bacterium | reverse complement strand
TCAACTTCATCAATCAGTATTTTGACAAAAATATCCGCTGTTCTATGGAAAAGGGGGGAGCTTCAAATTATGGAACTTTTTAAACTCGACTTTTCGTGCAGGCACTACATAGCGCATAGCCTATCTCTTTATCTAATCATAACTTATGATTTGAAACTTGCAAGTTGGGTTAATCACTGTTTGGAGTGATTTAATTTTTCGAGTTCTGTAATTTTCTTTTCAAGTGCTTTTATTCTCGCGGCATATTCAGGTAAATTTCTAAAGTGTGTTTCTAACCGTAAGGCTTTACTATGTTCCTTTGCAGGGGAACCGAAATATATGCCGCTTCGCGTGATGCTTTTAGAAATACCTGATTGTGCTGCTAAAATAGTTTTGTCAGCTATTTCAATATGCCCTGTAATGCCGACTTGTCCTGCAATAATAATATTATTCCCAAGTTTAGCACTACCGGCAATTCCGCTTTGAGCAGATATTACAGTATCGAAGCCAATACTTACATTATGTGCAATTTGCACGAGATTGTCGATTTTAGTACCGTGCTTTATTATTGTTGAGCCAAGTGCAGCACGGTCAACAGTAGTGTTTGCTCCAATTTCAACATTATCTTCTATTATAACATTCCCAATTTGGGGGATTTTTATATATTCTCCTTTTCCATTTAGCGTATAGCCAAACCCATCGGAACCAAGCACAACTCCAGGGTGAAGGATAACATTATTGCCAATAATAGTTTGCTCGCGAATGCTGACATTCTGAAATATCAGGCAATTGTTTCCTACGGAAGAATCCCTAAGAATGACTGTGTTGTGAAAAATTTTAGTATTGTCTCCAATGTAGCAGCCTGCTTCGATTACAACATTTTCTCCTATTGAAATGTTACTGCCAAGTCTTGCATCAACCGCGATTCTCGCTGATTGAGCTATTCCTTCAAGCTGGAAAAAAGGCGAAAAGAATTTAAGAAGGATTGTCTGGAAAGCTTGATTTGGGTCTTTAACTTCTAAATATACAATATTATTCCGGTTTTTTTCAAAGCCTTCTTTCACAAAAATAGCAGCGGCTTTGGTATTATGGAAATACTTATGATATGAAGATTGGTGCAGGAATGTCAAATCACTTGATGCTGCATCTTCAATTTTTGCAAGATTAGAAATTTCAATACTCGCGTCACCCGTGATGATAGCCGAGGTTAACTCGGCTATTCGGGAAATAGATACTCTCATTTTTCTTTAGTCGATGGAGGCTGCTGATTTGGAATTACCGGTGTCGCGGGAGCCGGAGTTGCGATTGGCGCGGTTATATTAAGTGCCTTTAATACAAGATTGGTTATGTCATATTTATCTTTAGCAAAAAGAACTAACGTTCCGCCGCTCCGATCGAACACGAAATCAAAGTCTTCATCTTGAGCCACTTTTTTAATAATAGTAAAAACCTTGTTTTGGACAGGTTTCATTACTTCCTCTTGTTTCACGAAAAGTTCGCCGTTAGTTCCGAATTTTTTTTCGCGGTACTCGGAAATCTTTTGCTCAATTTTCACTAATTCAGCCTCAATTTCAACACGAGATTGCTCGCTCATAATAAGTTTACGCTTATCATAATCGTCATACTTTGTTTTCCATTCCTTTTCCTGTCTGTTCAGCTCAGTCTGCCATTCCTGAATAAACTGGTCGAGTTGTTGGCGGGCATCCTGTGCATCCTGCAGTTGATCCAAAACAGTTTCTGAATCAACATAACCAATTTTAAATTGAGCCTGTACCCGCGGAACGAGTACACCAAAAATCACGAGGAGTACTAATAGTGTTTTCCTCATTTTATCCTCTTCTACATACTACTGAATACATTGAAAATAATTTCATAAGTTGAAAATTCGGAAAAAAATATCCAAAATCAACAGAGAATTATTTACCTCTTTTTAATTTATCAAGAACTTTATAAGTGATGTCGAAAGCAGAATCGGCATAGAGTAAAAGAATATCACCGGTTTTATCAAACACGAAAGACATTCCTTCTTCCTTAGCAACTGCATCGATGCCCTTGAAGATTTTTTCTTTAACCGGTTTCAAGATTTGTTCTTGTTGACGAACATATTCACCTGACTGACGGTCAAACTTTGATTTGTTGAATTCTTTTAATTCCATATCTTTTTGCTGCAATCTAGTTACGGCTTCTTTTTTCAAAGATTCTTTCATAGTGGCTTCTTTTTTCTGATAGTCTTCATAATCAGCCTGCAATGATTGCTGCATAGAATCAAGCTGGGCGTTCCAACCTTTCACTATAGATTCTAATTCACCTTGAGCTTTAATAGATTCAGGCAATTGTTTGAGAATGACTTCAGAATCGACATAACCGATTTTGAGTGACCCTTGGGCAAAAACACCGATAGACAACAGTAACAATAATAGAACGAACTTTTTCACGTTATTTCCTTTAGATTTGATATAATTAATTAAAAACCTTTGCCAAATTGGAAGTGGAAGAGCCAAGATGGATCTTTTTTGTCCACTGCATACCTGTCAAATCCATAGCCAACATCGAAACCGATTAAGCCGATTGGATTGATCATAACTCGCGCGCCAAACCCTGCTGAACGGCGGAGGTCAAAAGCATTCGTAGTTTTGAAATCGCGGAACACGTTACCCGCCTCTGCAAATACCAATAAATATAGCGGAACTGGTTCAAGTGAAACGGCAAAACGCAATTCAGTGGTATATCGAAATGAAACTTTACCGCCGGTAACATCCCCGTTTTGAGTTTGGGGACCTATTGAACGGTCATCATAGCCTCTGAGAGGAACGGTTGCAATAACTAAGCCGTTTCCTCCCATAAAATAATACTCAAATGGATTGATGGGAGTATTTGACTTTAACTCGCCCAGATACCCTATATCACTCATCGCGTAAAAAGCTAAGCGGGTACTATTGAATAAGCGTTTATACCACTCTGACTTAAAATTCACTTTGAAATAATCAACATCACCGGGCAGAAATGGTCCGCCTGATATTTCTCCATCCAGAGTAATAGTTGAACCGGTAGAAGGGAATATCGGGTTATCAATATTTTTCCTGGTGATTGTTGCACCAAGAGTAAATTGGTTTGTTTTCCCTTCCTTATAAAATGAACCGCCATTCAAAACATCGTTATGTTGATAGCGAAGAAACCCCTGCACTGAAAAATAGTCATCAGGCCACTTTAACCTGCGTCCAACCTTGGCAGTTACACCGGATTGTCTCAAGTCATAAATATATTGTTGGCGGGTATCGAATAGATCAAATCCGACCATCGTAGGCGAGTCCATTAACCAAGGTTCAGTAAATCCTAGTGAAAATGTTTGGTACATACTTCCAACTCCGAATTGCCAATTGAAACTCAACACTTGACCGGCACCCATCGAAAATGGATCCGCGAGAGAAAAGTTTGTCAATGTAACTCCAACTGCACCGCTGAACCCGAAAGTTCCGCTATAACCAACGGAAGCATTCAGATAGTCACTCGATTTTTCTTCAACTTTGAAAACAACATTAACAGTACTGTCATTTGAAATCTGGTAGTCAACACCCTCTTGATATAGTTTTTCCGCGTTAAAGAACTGCAAATTAGCAAGCTGTTGTAAACTGCGAAGCATAAAAGCACGGTTAAAGTAATCGCCCGGTATGGAATAAAGTTCGCGGCGAATTACTTTATCTTTGGTTTTTTCATTGCCAATAATGTCAACAGCACCAATTTTAAATTGGTTGTGTTCAACTATGGAAATAGTCAGATCGATAGAGTCTTCAGCAACTTTTGTCTCCGCTGTTTTGAGATTGAAAGTCAGATAACCATTATCCAAATACAGGGAAGCAATATCGTTTTGCTTTTCATTCTGACGCAAATTTTGGTTTAGCTTTTCAAGATTGAAAATATCACCTTTAGCAAATCCAAGGCGGTCATTCAGCAAAGATTCAGAATAAATCTTGTTGCCTTCCCAGATAATGTTTCGGAGTTTATATTGCGGACCTTCAAAGACAGTGAGATAAATCTCTAAATCTTTTTTTTCGTTTTTATATACTAATGAATCATTAACAATTTCAGCATCGCGATACCCGTTTTTCTTGAAAAAACCTTCAAGAAGCTTTTTGTCATCATCATATTTCTTACGGTCAAATTTTGCACCTGACCAAAACTTCCACCAGCGGGCTTCTTCAGTTTCTTTAAATGCGCCGCGCAATTCATCGGAAGTAAATTTTTTATTGCCAATGAAGTCAATTTTTCTAACTGTCACTTTATCATTTTCTTTTATAATAAATTGCAGCAGGATACGGTTTTTAATTTTCTCAATCAAGTTTGAAAAAAAAACATCAGTCTTGTCATATTTAGTTTTATATTCTTCGGCAAGATTAATTTGATTACGCCAAATGACGGTGATTCCGTCCTTAGTAGTATCCGCGGTAAAATATTCAAAAGATTTATTGGATACTTCAGCATTGAGATAACCATCATCTTCATATTTTTTAGCGAAGAGAATTTTATATCGGTTAACCTCTGAGGGCTTTAGTATCTGACCTCTTGAGAGCGAGACTTTTTTCTCAAGGTCTGAATCTTCCTCTTTGCCATTTATGAAATACACTATTTTTTCAAGACGCGGGTATTCATCAACTTTAATGAGGAGGAACACACCATCCTCAACCTTTTTCTCAATTTCAATCTGCACATCTGAAAAAATATTGAGTGACCAAAGTTGTTTAATAGCGGTGATGGTTTGATCTCCCGGCACCTGAATTTCATCCCCAACTTTTAGACCTGTGTTTGCTATAATTGTTCTGGGTTCTGCGGATTTATTTCCAATGACAGAGATACCAAGAATCTTGTAATTAGTCTTTCCTGATTGAGCATTAATAAAGGCAATAGAAAATAAGCACAAGAAAATGGAAAAAGTTTTGTAAACGGACATAGATTTCTTATATAAATGATTCTTCAATATTAGGGCGATAAAATAACTTCAATTTAGATTTGTTCACTGACCTTGCCAAATCTTCTTTCACGTGTTTGATAACTGTGAATGGCATCGTAAAGGTGATTCCGTCTAAAGTCGGGCCACAAAACAGGAGATATATAAAATTCAGAATAGGCAACTTGCCAAAGAAGAAAATTGCTAACTCGAAATTCACCACTAGTACGAATAACCAGATCGGGGTCCGGTATATCGCGGGTGCTTAAATAGGACCCGAAAGTGGCAGGTGTCAGGTCGTCCAAATTAATTGTTTTATTTTCAACATCAGCATAAACTTTTTTGATTGCTTCAATGATTTCCCATCGGCTTCCATAGCTGATAGCAAGAATAAGCTGAATTTTATCATTATCTTTAGTGCGAATTATGGCGTCTAAAAATTCTTTTTGAGCACTTTCAGGCAAGGCTGAAAGATCGCCAATAGTTCTTACACGAACATTCTCTTTGTTAAGATGGTCTATCTCGCGCCGGATAGTGTGAACAAGCAAACGCATCAAAGTGGCGACTTCATTTTTGGGACGCTTCCAATTTTCTGTTGAAAAAGTATATAGAGTGAGATACTTAACTCCAAGCTGCCCTGCAACTTCAACAATTTCACTAACTGAATCTACGCCTGCCTTATGACCGGCAATGCGCGGATAGCCTTTTTGTTTTGCCCACCTGCCATTGCCATCCATAATAATGGCTATATGGCGGGGTATTTCGCCTTGAGTGAGTAATCGTTCTTGTTTTTCTTTATCAGTTAAAAGTTTAGTCTTTGACACTATTTTTGTATAAAATTAATTAAGCAATTTAAGCAAACTTTTGAAAAGATTAACGGGTAATTTCAATTCTCACGATGAATATTTTCCTCTTTGAAACATTGCTTAATCTTTGGTTTGACGTACGGAAAGGGATGTTAGTTCCTTATTTACTCTTAAAACAACATACTTTTATAAATTGCAGTTAAATATAAAAGCCTGAAAAGAAGTCTTTTTAAGGACAAATTCTATTCAGGCTCAAAAAAAATATTTCTTTATACTGTTTTTATATTCGTGCTAAATTATCTTTAGCCTGCTGATTTTCAGGATCAAGCTCTATAATTGCAAGCCATTCGAGTTTTGATTTTTCATTATCGCCATTCTTCAAGTAATAAAATCCTAGATATGAATGTGCTTCTACAAGAAATTTTTTTCCTTTTACTTTATCGGTAAGCAGTTCCACTACTTTTTCATAAGCCGGTTTTGCAATTCCTTCTTTCACATCGGGCGAAACAAACGTGCATGTTTTTGCTAACCATAAAAATCCGACATAGCTCGTGGGGAATTTGACTGTCATTCTTTCAAATGCCGATTTAGCGGACACGTACGCGGTATCAAAGAAATATGATTGTCCAAGAAATAGAAAATCAAAGAAGCCTGCTGATTCCGGATATTTTGTTATTAGAGGTTCTATGATGGCTTGAACTTCTTTCCATTTTTTTTGTATGAATAAAATTTTCCCGGATTCAGAAATTAAATCAGTACGGGTACTATCCATACCAAACGCGGTTTTATATGATATTATCGCGAGAGAATCCTTGCCGAATCTTGAAAGTAATTTCCCGTATCTGTCATAATCTTTGGCAACAGTTTTTTCTTTTTCTGTTTGCCGGAAATATGATTCAAACGATTCCTTGCTCGCGACAGAATCGTTTAATTCGAAATAAGAATATGCAAGTAAACGCGTATTGAGCGCATCTTTTGGGTCTAAAGCTAACACTTGTTTAATCTTTTCGATTGAACCTTTATAGTTTTTCGCGCTGTAAGAAATGATAACCCCTCGTTTCATTTTATCAAGAGCCGGTTCGGTATATTTCATATATAACGCGTATGTAGTATCAGCTCGAATCCAATCTTTTGCTTTATAAAACATTTCAGCCATTTTTTGATATACTACAGGGTATGTTGGTTCAATAGCCATTACTCTTACATATTGAGTGAGTGCTTCTGAAAGGTTGTCCACGTATTCATAGACTGCCGCGCGCTGAATGTAGGCACGCAACGCGCCTTTGTCATAATCAATAGCTTTCTGATAGTTTTCAACTGCCTGTGAAGTTGTCTGCGGGTTGATATTATATAAATCACCAAGCACCATATAGATACGATAGTTTTTTCTGTCATATTTAACAGCTTCAGCAGCTAACTCTTCGACTTTAACAACTCTTTCTGCATCAGGAGCATTTAAATAAGCAGCTGCCAATTCAATAAACAGTCGGGAATCTTTTCTGCCGGCAATATCTCTTGCATCCGCAACAAGTTGCGGAACTGCACCTGCATCATTCTTCAAAAATGCAACGCTTACTTTCCCCGCGAGGGAGTATGGGAATTTGGGATTAACCTCGAATCCTTTGTTGAAAAATATTGCCGCTGAATCAACATTTTTGGCAGCAAGAAAAACTTTTCCTGCCCAAAAATATGCTTCGGCATTTTTAGGTTCTTTGTTTAGCCAATTAATAGCAGTATTTTTTGCTTCATTAAAGTTTTCAAATGCGATAAGTTTTTCTATCGTTTCAGCAGTTTGCGCGTAACAGAAAAACGAAACGAGCATAGAAGCTAAGATAATTTTTAATAGGTTCATTCAACTCTCTCTTAAAGTTTAAAATTCGTAAAAAACAATCCGTTTTGCAGCCGTAGGGTTTCGATCTTTTTTCGTGAGCCTATTATAACAAAGTCTCAGCGGCAAAAATACTCGAAACTCTTTTGGTGTCAATCCATTGATTTTTTATATCCTGAGATATTATGATATATTTAAATTGTAAATTAGCAATAAATGAAATATAAAAAAAGCTAACTTGCTTTATGATTACTTTACAAGCTAATTTAATTTATGCTTCACTTTCTTTTATAACTGTAATATACTGATATAAGAGAGTAATTTTCAAAATGATTTTTGTGTTATAAACAAGGAATATAAATGAGTTCTATCACTAAAGAAAGTGTTACCCGCTCGCTGAGCCGTGTAAACGACCCTGATCTACATCGCGATTTGGTTACCCTGAAAATGATAAAAGATATACTGGTTGATGGCGGCAATATTACCGTGGTCGTTGAATTGACTACTCCTGCCTGCCCGTTAAAAGATAAAATAAAATCTGATTGCTTCAATGCAATTAAAGAAGACCACCCTTCGGCAAAAACTATTACAGTCGAAATGACTGCAAAAGTTATTAGCGCGAAACCACACGCGCAAAACTCCATTTTGCGCGGCGTGAAAAATACCATAGCTGTCGCGAGCGGAAAAGGCGGAGTCGGGAAAAGTACTATTGCTGTCAATTTGGCAGTTACTCTCGCGAAAGAAGGTGCAAAAGTTGGGTTAATTGATGCAGATATTTATGGACCAAGTATCCCTCTGATGTTGGGTGTTAAAGAACGGCCATTAATGATAGAGACTGCTCAAGGACACAAAATGATGCCTATCGAAAAATATGGTGTTAAATTAATGTCGATTGGATTTTTGGTTGAAGAGGATGCCCCCATAATTTGGCGCGGACCAATGGCAAGCGGCGCGATGAAGCAGTTTATGTCGGATGTCGAGTGGGATGAATTAGACTATCTTGTTTTTGATATGCCGCCAGGCACAGGCGATATACAATTAACTTTATGCCAGACGATTCCTCTTACAGGTGCGGTTATTGTAACTACACCGCAGGAAGTGGCAATCGCGGATGCACGGAAAGCTCTTAAAATGTTTAACCGCGTGAACGTTCCGGTTCTTGGTGTTATAGAAAATATGAGCTATTTCATAGCCCCTGACACGGGGATAAAATATGATATATTTGGTTTCGGAGGCGGAGAGACTCTTGCCCGTGATAATGATGTCGAGTTCCTTGGCGGAATGCCAATTGACCCGCGCATACGTATGGGCGGCGATGCCGGAAAACCGATCGCGTTCGATATTCCGGATTCTGAAAACGCGAAATGTTTATTATCAATAGTTAGAAACTTAGCAGCGCAGGTAAGCATAAAAAACATTCAATCCGCTTTACAACCTGAAATGGAGATTCTTTTAGGAGATGGCAAAGTTTAGTTTTACGCTGATAAATTGTTTGAATTATGCTTGCAACAGTTTATCTTGCACTCCAACAAGCGTTGTATAAGATTGTTGCAATTGCGTGAAAAGTGTTCGAGCGGTTACCATATCATTGGCTTTGCCGGCGAATTCGATTTCTTTGGCTTTGTCTCCCATTGCTTTAGCACCAACAGAATAACTCGCGCCTTTTATGGTATGACTTTCTGAAGCAATAGCCGACAAATTGTTATTCTCAATGTGGCTTCCTAATTGCACGATACGTTTTTTTGTATCCTCTATATAAGTAGTTAGTAAGTCTTTCTTAAACTCTACATCGTCTAAACTGACATTCCGGAAATGTGTAATGTCAAAAATTGATTCAATATCAACTTCTACAATAGCCATCGGTATAACCTGAACGGGTGTTGGTTTGGCTTTTTGTATAGGCGGAACAACCTCGAATGGCACGGCTTTCACTTGAGGCGGAATCTTGTCAATAACTGGTTTCGCCTGAATGAAAGGAATTTTTCTGTTTTCAATAATAGGTACACCGGCTGAATTTGCAACCGAATAATCAACTCCAAGCCATTTGTCAATCATTGATATCAGTTCGGCATTTTTAATCGGCTTTGATAAGTAATCATTCATACCAGCCGCGAGACATTTATCGCGGTCCGTTGATGTGGCGTGAGCTGTTAACGCGATGATCGGAAGCTTTGCAGTAACAGGACTCATTATTTTAATTTGCTGTGTTGCTTCGAAGCCATCCATCACGGGCATTTGCACATCCATAAGAACTAAATTATACTTATTCTGATTTGCTGAAATTGCTTGTACTGCTTCCAAGCCGTTTGAAACCGCTTCAGCAACAAATCCGGCATCATCCAAAATTTTCATAACAACTTTTTTATTCACCGGATTATCCTCGGCAACTAAAATCTTGAATTTATTACGAGCTGATTTCACATCGCTATGTTGACTAACAATGGGACTAACCACGGGAATTTGCACGGGTTCCGGTGCTACACGTGTTTTCAATTTATCTAAGAAACTTGATTGCCGTTCAAATTTTAGAATACAAGTAAATGAAAACGAACTTCCTTTGCCAAGTTCACTTTCAACCCAAATCGATCCGTTCATCATACCTACCAATTCACGGCAAATGACAAGACCAAGCCCTGTTCCTCCAAATTTCCTGGTATAAGAACCATCCACCTGTGAAAATGGTTTGAATAGCTGAGCAACCTTCTCAGGAGGTATCCCAACTCCCGAATCTTTAACTGTGAGCTGCAATTTTACCTTATCAATAGCAATTTTTTCTGAAACAACAGTTAACCAGATTTCTCCCTTTTCGGTAAACTTAACCGCGTTTGAAAGCAAGTTTATCAATATTTGCCGTAAACGCATCGAATCACCTAGAAGCACCGCGGGTATATGTTTATCAAGATTGACATTTAACCTCAGCCCTTTTTCTGTTACAAGCGGAATAATCACGCTGGAAGCATCATTAGTAACTTTAGTAATATTGAACCCGATTTCATCAAGCTCCATCTTGCCTGCTTCAATTTTTGAAAAATCTAGTATATCATTAACCAGGTCCAGCAACGATTCAGCAGAAGAACGCGCGGTGGAAATAAAATCCTTAAATTCTTCTTCATTCTTATACTGTCCGTTTTCAATAAAAGTCAGGAAGCCCAGGATGCCGTTAATCGGTGTACGAATCTCGTGGCTCATATTTGCCAAAAATTGACTTTTTATTTCATTTGATTTGACTGCTTCTTTGGCAAGTTTATCGGATTTCATTTTTTCAAGTTTAAGCTCTGCCTGAATACGAACTTGATCTTCTTCAAGCCTTGCCTGATCGGTAATATCTGCAATACTGCCTTCGAAATATATTTTTTCTTCCGGATCTTCCCTCACAATCCGTTCATTGACGCGTACAACAATTTCTTTATTATCCTTCCGCTTTAATCTCAATCGATAATCCGAGACTTCACCCTTATGCTGCAATACTGTCAATAATTTGTCTCTATCCGATGGTCTTAAATAAATGTCCTCGGGAATATTCACTCGTTTTATATCTTCTTCGCTGTTATAGCCAAGCATTTCAACAAATGCGCTGTTAACAGTGAGGAACCTGCCTTCAGGACTTGATTGAAAGATTCCTTCAGCGGAATGTTCAAAAATCGATCGGAATTTTCTCTCTGAAAGTATCATACGAAATGATTTATCTGCCAGCTCAATACGTAATTTAAAATTAACCGAACTTCCGATAACTGAAATAATACTGAGGAAAATGACGAACAAGACTGATTCGTACATATTCGGCAGGAAGTATATCTTTTTGTCATTCAATAGAATAGCAGCGGCAAATACCGAATTATAGTATATCGCGACAATAATTTGGTGTTTCAATTCCCAGCTAAGAAATAACGCGGATGTAAAAATCATCAATCCCACTATCTGCGAATTGACAATTAGAGTGGATGGCAATAACAATATCATATACCCGCTGGAACATATTATTGTCAACAACAGGATATGCACTAATAGAATAGGGTATTTCAGAGCGTGCTTGGAATAAAGCAGCCAAAGTATAATAAATGAAATAAGAGTGGCGGAAAGACGCGTTAAATATACTTGTATTGAAAAATGAGAAAAGTAACGAACTTCAAAAATCATCGCGAAAAGACCGGAAACAGCTATCAAGAGCGTGATAACCCGAAGAGGGAGGATGAGTCCCGCTTGAGATTCTCGATTGAAATTCATCATCCGCTTTGCTTTAAAAGCATTGTCCGCGTTGTAAATATATTCTATACTCGTGGCATTTTTACTCATTTGTTAATTTCATTAATTATTTGTTTTTCAAATTTACAATTGTTTATGGAGCATTCACAAATATCCTTAACATTTTCACACGCGATGGTTATATGATTAGTGAAAGATGTAAAGGTTATTTTATAACGAGCCTTTAATCAACAAACCCGCGTCAAAAAAATATTATGTACCTTACATCCGATTATGAAAATAAATAGTTACCTGTGTTTTCATAATTAACAATTGATAATTAACCATTGCCATCTACTTGTTTTTCACTTCAACTAACCGAAAAATATTTACTTTTTCGCTAACTGTTGACTGTGAAATAGATACAATTCCTTTAGGACCTTTGTTTTTTGCTTTTATTATAGAATGAATTGAAAGTTTTGTCTTTCCGTAACTCATCATATTGGCTGTTAAATCAAAGAACGCGGTGCCTTTCCCGTTCATAGTTGCAGTTTCTACTTCGATACCTTGTTCTTTTGCTTTGGGATTAACCTCCGGCTTGGCTTCCGCGCCAATATCGATACGGGCTACTTTATTGTCATTCAGCATCTCAATACCTTTAAACTTGAAAATCTGATTTGTATTAAAGCTAATAATCTGGTTAATCGGTAAATCAAAGTTCAAATTCCAAGTGTGATTTACAGCAACAGTGTTAGCCGGAAGTTTGCGGAATATCTGCTGTACTGTAGGCAGTAATACGCTTTGTTCAACCTGAGATTTAATCTGCGCTTTTTCCTGCGGGCTTGGTGCTTTTGGCATCTTGCTCAATTGAACCATCTTGTCAATAATTTTGTCGGACTTGAATACTTCAAGAATTTCGCCATCGTTTTTCACGCGAAGACCAAAAGTGTTGTTGACCAATGCTTCATATTGAAAGAACTTTTGGATTGTTGCAGAATCGTGCTTTTCGCTGCTTTGATAATGTACTTTTTCCTGTGTTGATCCGGCATCCAAAGTTACTGCTAAAAAAGTAACATTCATAGTAAGTGCACCATCCGTTTCAACATCAGTTACTGCAACAGAAAATTTATAAGTCATTTTCGATTCGACTTTATTCTCCATTACAGTATCCGCTTTGAGGGTAGAATAATCTTTACCCATTGCTGTTAAAACATACACAAATTCGGAGCCTTTTTGCGGAGCATACATCAGCTTAGCTTCATTTGCCTGCCCTGAAACAGGCGAGGTTTTAACATCGGCGGAATCAAGAGCAACAACATTTTGAGGCTGCTGTCCTGATGGATTATCAACTTTTTTCCGGCATCCGGCACTGAACAGTGCTAAAACAATTAATAAACTAAAAAGAAATTTCATTAAGTAATTTTCCTATAAATATAAAACATATAAAATGATTATTCGTGTAACGATCGAAGAGCAACTTTTGCCAAAGCCCAAGCGGCAAGTGAAAGCCCATCATTGATTTCATTTTTTTCTATCAGTTCCTCCACTTCATCATAACTAAACCACAACAATTCAATCTGCTCTGTTTCATCAGGCTTAAGTGGCGAAAAAATCAATCTTTTTGCAATAAACACCGAGCAAAATTCATCGGATGCACCCGTAAACGGTGTAAATTTACCGACAGGAATCAGCTTTTCAGCAGTAAATCCCGTCTCTTCTCTCAGTTCTTTCAAAGCGTTTTCGGCAGGTGCAAGCCCCGCGTATATCCCCCCGCACGGAAACTCGATTCCGAATAAGTCATTCAGATAACGATATTGCCGAATGAGAAGTATTTTCCCGTCATTACCGATAGGGATAACTAAGGTTGAACCGGGAGTATGCACATAGTGATATTCACCTTTGTAGGTTTCTCCTATCGTATATTCATCAATAAAATACGACCAAAATTTGTTCTTCGCGAATAGAACAGAAGAAATTTTCTTCCAGCGAGTCAGCGACTCAATTTTTTCCAATTATAGCAGCTCGGAACGGGAAAAGAAATGGCAAATTTCAATTGCTGCATTTTCATCAGAATCAGAACCGTGCATTGCATTTTCGGCTTTGTTCGCGGCAAACATTTTCCTAATCGTCCCTTCGGCGGCTTCAGCAGGGTCTGTCGAGCCGATTAATTTCCTAAAATCAGCAACAGCATTTGTTTTTTCCAAAACAATAGGAACCACAGGACCTGATGTCATAAAATCTACTAAACTCGGGTAGAAAGGCCGTTCTTTATGAACTTCATAAAATGCTTCTGCAGATGCTCTTGAAAGACTAACCATTTTCAATCCTATTATTTTGAATCCGGACTCTGTAATTTTTGCAATAATCTGTCCAACCGCGTTTTTCCTGACTGCATCCGGCTTTATTATAGCCAGTGTTCTATTACTCACTTTTTCTCCGTGAAATTATTTTATTCTTTTAGAATTTGTTTTCGATTTTTTAACGGGGCTTTTCTTTGCCGCCGGTTTGGCTTTTGGCTTCACTTTAGTTTTGGTTTTCGGAACAACTTTTGCTTTCGCGGCAGGTTTCACCAACTTAGGTGCTGCTTTTTTGTCAGTTACTATTTTCACGATAGGTTTTACCGCGGCGGCTTTTAACAAAGCTTTCTGCATCGTTATTCCAATATCGGCAGGAGATAGAACAACGTGAATGCCTGCTTTTTTCATTACAGCCATTTTTTCATCTGCAGTTCCTTTGCCGCCGCTGATGATTGCACCGGCGTGACCCATTCTGCGTCCTGCAGGTGCAGTACGTCCCGCGATGAATCCAACAATTGGTTTTCGGACATTCTTTTTGATATATTCTGCCGCATCTTCTTCAGCAGTACCGCCAATCTCGCCAATCATAACAATACCCTCAGTACCCGGGTCTTCATTGAATAATTTAATAATATCAATAAACCGTGAGCCGATAATCGGGTCGCCGCCAATACCAACGCAGGTTGACTGGCCAATCTTCAAATCGGATAATTGCTTCACTGCTTCGTAAGTTAAAGTTCCGCTGCGTGAAACCACGCCGACTTTTCCTTTTTTGTGAATAAATCCGGGCATAATGCCAACTTTTCCTAATCCGGGAGAGATAACACCGGGACAGTTTGGCCCAATGAGAGTTGTTCCCAAAGGCTTAATGGAATGATAGACTTTAATCATATCATTCACGGGAATACCTTCAGTTATGCAGATCACTGTCTTAATACCCGCGTTTGCAGCCTCTAAAATCGCATCCGCCGCGAAAGGAGGCGGAACAAAAATTACAGAAGTATTTGCTTTTGTTTTAAGAACAGCGTCCCCTACCGTGTTAAAAACAGGAACTTTTTCGTGATGTGTACCGCCTTTACCCGGAGTAACACCGGCAACAACGTTCGTACCATATTCTATCATTTGTTTGGTGTGAAAAGAACCTTCACCGCCGGTAATACCCTGAACAACTAAACGTGTTTTTTTATCAATGAGAATACTCATACCGTTACCTTAATAAAATAATAATAAATTTACCTAAAGATACGGATTTTCCAATAAAACAGATAGATACACGGCGTGCTGCAAAAAAGTTTTTTGTTATAAAATCATTAAGTGAACGAGTTTTCCCAAAAAATCATCCCATTGATTGCTGAAAATGCAGATGCGCGAAGCAATTATGGCTTCGGCTCCCATCATAGACCAACGATTTGCCGGCTTTTTTTCTTGAGCTTGTTCACATCTGCAAATTTTTCGTTGATTATGAAACAATAATTGAATACTTTTCAAGTTGATTAGTTATGAAATTTTGAAAAATAATTATAAATGGAAAAAACAGGCAGGCACCTCCCTGAATAAGGTAAATAATGACAAACAGTGAATTAGGCAGAGAAGAAAAAATGCAGGTTGAACGCGCATCAAACTTCATACACGAAATTATTGAAGATGATATTAAAGCAAACAAACATAATGGTATTGTGCAGACACGCTTCCCGCCGGAGCCAAACGGATACTTGCATATTGGGCACGCTAAATCTATTTGTCTTAATTTCGGTATTGCCCAAAAATATTCCGGCAAATGCAATCTCCGTTTTGATGATACTAATCCTGCAAAAGAAGAAACAGAATATGTTGATTCAATAATGGAGGATGTGCGGTGGTTAGGTTTTAATTGGGATGCAGTATATTATGCAAGTGATTATTTTGACCAAATGTATATTTGGGCGGAGCAGCTGATTTTGCAGGGTGACGCGTTTGTAGATGATTCGACAGGTGAAGAAATTAGGCTGTCACGCGGGACACTAACAGAACCGGGAAAAGAAAGTCCTTACCGTAACCGAACTATAAACGAGAATCTTGAATTATTCAGGGGAATGCGCTCCGGCACATTTCCAGATAGCTCTAAAACGCTTCGCGCGAAAATAGATATGAACTCACCAAATATAAATATGCGCGACCCGATTATGTACCGCATTCTAAGGGCGAATCATCATCGTACCGGTGATAAATGGTGTATTTATCCTATGTATGACTGGGCACACGGGGAGAGTGATTCAATTGAAAAAGTGACCCATTCAATATGTACTTTGGAATTTGAAAATCATCGCCCGCTCTATGACTGGTTTTTGGAAAAATTAGGAATCTTCCACCCTCGCCAAATTGAATTTGCCCGACTTAATATCACTTACACGCTAATGAGCAAGCGGAAATTATTAGAACTAGTGAATGAGAATTATGTCACAGGATGGGATGATCCGCGTATGCCCACTATTTGCGGATATCGCAGACGCGGCTATACTCCTGAATCCATTAGATTGTTTGCTGATAGAATTGGTGTGGCAAAGCGGGATAATATGATTGATGTTGCTCAGCTTGAAAATTGTGTAAGAGAAGACTTGAATAAGTCTGCAAACCGAATGATGGCCGTTCTTAACCCTCTTAAAGTTGTTATTGAAAATTATGCCGATAATTTTACGGAAAATTTGAATGGAGTAAATAATCCTGAAGATGCAGCAAAAGGAAGCCGTACAATTAAATTTTCAAAAGAAATTTATATTGAACAGGATGACTTTATGGAAAATCCATCAAAGCAGTTTCATCGCCTTGCCCCTGGTACAGAAGTCCGGCTGCGGTATGCATATATTATTAAATGCGAGAAGGTTATAAAAAATGAACAGGGTGAAGTTATAGAGCTGAGATGTTCTTATGATATTGATACCAAAAGCGGAACCGGTACAAGTCCAAAGAAAGTGAAAGGCACTATTCATTGGGTATCAGCGGAGTTTGGAAAATCCTCTGAAGTAAGACTTTATGACCGATTATTTACAATTGAAGACCCTGCAGGAATCAAAGACGGTAATTGGAGGGATGCAATAAATCCTCATTCGTTAGTCGTAGTTTCTGATGCAAAAATTGAACCTGCTTTAAGCGAATGTGTTGTCGGTGATAGAGTCCAGTTTGAGCGTCTTGGCTATTTTGCTGTTGATAAAGATTCAACAGCTGACAAAATAGTGTTTAACCGCGCTGTTTCACTTCGAGACTCTTGGGCTAAGATCGAGAAAAAGAATAAGTAGTTTTCCATAGAGAATGACTATCGTGTTTCTTCAGAAATATATTTCTTAATTAACTCGATCAGTTCTTTAGATTCTACAGCAGATTGAATTTCTTTTAAGGATTTGAGCAGCACCGGGTTTCCGGATACTTTATATTCAGAAATCAATGCAAATACAGAACTCGTCCGGGCTCCTTGACTTTCTCCTATCGCGGAGTAAATATCATTCGCATTGTGGAAATCTTCTATGGCTTGATTAAACTTTTTAGTCTGAAACGATATTTTGCCGCTCAAATAATAATCATCGGCTATTCCTCTCGAATTTTCTGTTTGAATGTCATAATCGAGAGCTGTCGCGATATACTTAGCTGACCGTTCAAATTCATTTTTTGAATATAAATTAATTGCAAGGGCATAGGCTGCTAAAGCGGTTGTTTCAATATTTTGTAAAAGATGGCTCTTTGATAAATTAAGCAGTCCATCATACCGCGTTTCAAGAAAATTCACCATCGCGGCTGTACTGGTGCTATTTTCACCAAACGAGCATAAAATAACATAAGATGCAACAATGGATTTTATCTCCAAATTATTTTGGTTCTCATCAATTTGATTAAATAGTGCTAATAATTTATCAAGTTCTTTTGACTGATATGAATTGAACGCGATTGCTTCAGTGTAAAATATTGAGTGAGTCTTATTCAGGTTTGGCTGCGCGGATAAAATGGAACAAATCGAATCAGCTTGATGTTTATCGCCTTGAATCGCGAATAATTTTACAAGACCTGAAAGTGTTCGTGTTTTCCCGTCTTCGTCATCTATTTCGGTATATCTGTTTAGTGCATCCTGAAATAGAGAATATGCCATTTTGTAGTTCTTTTTCCGAGTAAGTTCTATAGCTTTTCTCAAAAAAATGTTCGCGTCCTTTTCCTGCATAGAAACAATTCGTTCTTTTCTCGGCAGCATAAAACACGCTGAGAAATATAAAGATAAACCTGCTAACAGAAGAAATCGCAATTTCATCGTTATTCCTTTGGTTTGGGACGCTGCGGAGATATTCCAACTGCTCTTTTCTGAACCACATTTTCGTTGCCAAGCAATTTATTCAATGATTCAAATGTAATTTGTGCTTCCTGTAAAATGACTCTTACATCATCCAATAATACCGTAATATCGGAGGTCTTATTATTCATATACAAAGTGAATTTTTCAAGTTCCGGCAGCAATCGGTTAAAGCCAAGCAGAGATTCACGCATAGGATTGAAAATCCTTTCGCCGGTTGGGTCAATCATTCGTATTCCAAGTGAATCAGGGCTTTTATATGCTGCAATCAACGAATTTGTGTTCAGGAGGGTGTTCTTTACCATATTATTGGTTGTTTTCAAGTCTGCAGTTAATTCCGCGATGTTGTTCAGTATTCGGAAGAGAGTTCCTTTGCTCGGGTTGTTGTCTTCTAACAGAGCATCGGTTATATAGTTTAGCTTGCCTGCAATTTCTTTTAAGTCTTGGGATGCAGCGGCAAAATTATTTACAGCACGGAAAATAGGTCCTTTGTTTTCCACGCTATCGGATGTAATATTTTCCGTGAATGATTGCAAGTTTGCAAGCAGCGTGCTGAGCGGATCTCCTGATTGTTTTACCCTGCCTTCCATTAAAAGCCTCCGTCCATCCGGCACATCAATAGCAGGAAGAAGAGAACCCTCGGAAAGTACACCTACTGACCCAATGCCTTGCAGCAGTTCAAGTGAACTTGTATTAGTGACCGGATTTAATCCTTTCCATAACGCGGAGTTATTTACAACGCGATCCCGATATTCTTTGTAAATCTCAAGGTCTGCTTCAATGTAATTATCAGGGGTAAGGTGAAAGTCTTTCACCGTTCCGATTTTAAATCCTTTGAAATAAATTGGAGTAGATAGGGAAAGACCGGTTGCATCAGCTAATCTGCCGGTAAATTTTATTTTTTTCTCAAATACGCGTTTATTCAAAAATATCATTACAATTGTTGTTACAATGATGAACAACGAAATTAACAGGAAAACACTGACGAATTGTTCAGTGTATTTAAATTTAAGTTTCATTAATGCCGACTTCCAAATACTCTCTGATAATGTTTTTTGTTATAATTGAATTGCTCATAATGAGGTCTTCCCATTTGCCGGATTCAATTAAACATCCGGATTTAAATACTAAATTAACATCGGATAGTTCCAATAAAACATCCGATGTTGAAACAAAAATTTGCGTGACCCCATTACTTTGCAATTTGTAAAGATACCCGATTATCTTTTTCTTAAAGCTAAGCTCCAAATCAACCAATGGATTATCGTATAGAATGATCGCGGGGTTTGGAAGAAAAGCCCTGATTATAAGCATTAACTTTTTGAATTGTGGATGCAGTGTAGCAGGTCTCTCTGAAAGCAAATTAATATTTAACCCGAAGTGTTCGAAAATAGCTTTAATTTTATCGAGTTTCATTGTATGATCTTCATCTGGGAAATGGAAATCCAATGGCAGCAATAGATTTTCAAGTATAGAAAGATTCGATATTAATCCGCCGCGATTGAACACAAATGAAATTTTTTTACGAATGTTTTTTATACGTTCAGGGCTATCGTTAAATATATCTATTTTTTCTATATATATATTGCCTTGTTGTGGTTCGGTAATTCCGCACATCATCCTTAATAATTCCGGCATATTTTCTTCAACCGGAGCAAGAATACCCGTCAATTGTCCATTATTAAATTTATAACTGAAATTATTCAATATCAAGTCTGAATCAACTTTATGAGTCAGATTATTTACCTGTATCATTTAGCGTATTATGAGAAATATAAAAGTACTGTGATTATGGCATCAGCAATAATGATTACTGTCAGAGAACGAACTACCGCCTTAATTGTTCTTTGGGGGACTTCGGTGCTTGCCCGAACAACTTTTAGTCCTTCATAACTTGAAATAATAGCGATTAGGAATCCGAAAATTGTTGATTTTAGCGAGCTTGCAATTATGTCAATGAAATTCAATTCAGAAAAGATTCCATAGAAGTAATCTTTGAACTCTACCGGAGAAAATAAATTCGTTATTGCCCATCCGCTGAGTGTCGATAGCGCGTTAAAATATATGCTTAATGTTACTATTGAAATTAACACTCCAAGAATGCGCGGGACAACCAAATAGGCTATTGGAGAAACCCCAAAAGAAAGAAGTGCATCTATCTCGTGATTCACTACCATATTTCCTAATTCAGTCGAAATTGCCGTGCCGGAGCGGGCTATTATTATTATTGCAGTTAGTAAACAGCTTAATTCGCGTGTAACTATAGAAACAAAAATCGTGTAAAAAATTTTACTTCGTGTAAATCCCTCGAAAACAGAATTTCCCTCGATAATAATAATTGCACCAATCGCGATTGCTATCAATGATATTAAACTGAGTGCTTCATAACCTGTATAGAGTATTTGTCTGAAGATCACAATTTTACTTATTTTACTGTTGCGATATAAAGAAATACTTTGGGTTACGACCTCCATAAGGAAACTGACAAAATATATAGCAGCTACATATCTTTGACGAAGAAAACCCAAAAAACCTATTGCTGAAATAACGGGCTGAATTTTTTTATCCATTTATTTATGAGTAAATATTATATATTGATCTTTAAAAATGATTTCTTGCAACGTGGGAAATGTAAAAAATTACGCGGGAAAAACAGCTCGGTTATCATAATTTTTTTCAATAAAATCTACTATTTTTTTAATTAGGTGTTTGCCCGCGAATAACCTTTGCATTTCCTAAACCTAACCTTCGCGATCTTAGCTTCTTCGGGTGAGAAAGTGTTAATGTTATTCTGAACGAACCATATATTAATTATTAATAACTTCAGGTTGCTGCAAATAAAAATCTAAATCATTTATTGAATTAAAATATTTTACACTTGGATATTGCATCTTGAATTCCTCTAAAAGTTGTCCTGTAAGTCCTTGCCCGCCTAATATTATTTGTTGAGCAGGAAAATGGTTAATTATATTATTTAAGGCTTTAATAAAGCGGGAGTAATTCATATAAATACTGAATGAAATCGCGATTACATCAGGTTGTTTTTCATCAATAAACTTAATTAAGTCTTTAGCCGGAGTGTTGCTGCCAAGAAAATATGATACCCATCCGTTTAGTTCAAATATATTGGAAACCATTTTAGCACCAATATAATGAAACTCTTTTTCCATACAACTGATAATTGCTTTTTTGTTTGTTTTATCCTTGTTTTGCAGAGCTGCAAACACTTTTGTGACGAGGTAATCCGTAATTTGAGTTGCTATATGCTCCTCGGCAACAGAGATCTCCCGTATTTCCCATAGTTTTCCAACTTTATAAAGTGCTTTTTGAAAAATGAATATATATATTTCTCTTATGTCCACACCTTGACTTTGCAGTTTCCCGATTATAGACTCACATCGAAACTTGTCCGCTTGCAGGAGTGCATCTAAATAATCAAGGTAAACCACTTCACGAATCATAATAAATTTATATAACCTTTTTGAAAAAAATATTTGCGTGTATCAAAAACAAATATACAAATAGAAACATATTTATTTACCCAAATAATTCAGCAGAATAAAATATAATAATGTAAAACACTAATTGTTTAGGAAAAAACGAGTATGTTTTGTTTACCATTAGAGAAGCTATGTTTCGAACCGTGACAAAACACAACCTCACCCCTTAATCCCCTCTCCTATAAGGAGAGGGGGAAAAGATATCGATTGCAATTCCCTCTCCTTCGGGAGAGGGCAGGGTGAGGGGTTTCCTTTTGGTATAAACAGCAGCAAATTAATTATGAAATAATAATTTTCAATTTTCTATTGGGCTTTGATTATCCAAAACCGATTTTGTTTGTTTTTCCCTGAATTTGTTCAGAGAAATTTTTATTTCGGGGTACGTGTTAGCAAGTATCGCGGCTGCCAGCAGCGCGGCATTTATGGCACCGGCTTTTCCAATTGCCAAAGTTCCTACCGGAATACCCGCGGGCATCTGCACGATTGAAAGCAGTGAATCCATACCATTCATTGTCTTTGATTGAATGGGAACACCAAGCACAGGGATACTTGTTTTCGCGGCTGTCATCCCTGGAAGATGTGCCGCGCCGCCTGCACCGGCTATAATCACCTCTATTCCCCTTTCCTCCGCGGTCACGGCGTATTCAAATAAAAAATCAGGCGTTCTATGCGCGGACACGATTTTCACTTCGTGCGGTATTGAAAGCTCAACTAACTTCTCCGCCGCGTACTTCATAGTTTCCCAGTCAGATTGCGAACCCATAATAATTCCGATTTTAACAGACATAAGACTCCAAATAATTAATTTTGTAAATATTTATAATATGGTAAAAAAACCTTGCAAGTAAAAAATATTCTTATCTTAATTTATACAAATATCGAGTAACATTATAAAAGATTGTAAAACTGAGCACGCGACTATTTGAAATAAAATAATTACATTTCATAAACAAAATAAATCTTTTTTTGTAAATGGAGAACTCTTTATTTTTCACCATTAAGCATAGATATGGAGAAATTCTTGAAAAAATTCGCGGCTTTGATTCTTTTAATAACCTCTATTGGGTTCGCGCAAATGGAGGATGTTCCTGTTACACACAAAGTCTATCCTTTCTTGGAAAGACTTAGTGTTTTAGAGTTAATCACGGGATATAATTCTTTCGAAATCCCTATTTCACGAAAGCAAGCTGCCCTTTTCCTTATCGAGGCTTCTAAAAACAGTTCCCGATTGGATGGAATAGACATACAAACGCTCGCTGACTTGAAACGGGAATTTAGTTTCGACATAGACCTTGATTTAAATTTTTCACGCTCAATCTTGGGTGCAGGCAGTTACGACCCGCTCTCTCAGCAGCCTAAATATATCTATTTTTACTCGGAACCGGAATCCGGCAGTTTCTTTATAAATTGTATAGCTGAGGCGGGGAATGCAAACTATAACATAGATCAGTATCATAATAATTCGCTAATTGGTCTTGTAGGCGGTGAAGTACGCGGAACATTGATGAATAAATTCGGATTCTTTCTGAGGGCTACTAACGGTAATGTTTTCGGAAATAAATCAGCGGCACTCCACATTCACAGGTTATCATATAACTGGAACCTATCAAATAACTTCCCCCCGAGTTCTTTTTTCGATGAAACCAATGGATATTTAACTGTTGATTTTGATGTATTAAAATTAAAATTCGGGCGGGATAGACAGCTGATAGGATTTGGTGAAAATAAACTTATTCTTGGTGATAATGCACCGGAAACAGATTTCCTTTCAATGAAACTGAAACTCGGTATATTAGAGTACACGTTCTATCACGGGAAAATTCTCGGTGATAAAGGTTCCACCGGTGATACTATAACAGGACTATTAAACACGGTAGAAGAAAAATATTTAGCGTACCATCGAATAGGGTTTAACTTGTCCAAAGATTTTTCATTCGGTGCCGGCGAGATGACTATTTATTCAAACCGCGGTTTGGATTTAAGCTATATGAATCCTTTCATTTTCTATAAAGCTGTTGAACACGGAGGGCAGGACAGGGATAACTCTTTACTCTTCTTTAATGTAAGCAGTAACGCTATAAAAGGAATGAAACTGTATTCCATACTGCTTATTGATGATATTTCTTACGGGAGGGTGGGAACAGGATGGTACGGAAACCAAACTGTATGGAATATTGGTATTGAAAGCAGTTGTTTATATCCTTTTATTCCGGCTGATGTAAGTTTAGAATATTTCCGAATCGAACCTTATGTTTTCACGCATAGATTTCATTCTAACAACTACACGCACAATGGTTACAACATAGCTTTAGATACAGACCCTAACAGTAAACTATTCTTTGGAAAGATCAACTATAGAATAACAAATCGAATTGATGTTGATGTGAGCTATACTTACAAGGTTCACGGTGCTAATCCTATTGATACTGTGACAGGTAAAATAACCAATGTCGGCGGAGATCTTAATCTCGGTCATAGGACACAAGACGCCGAGTACCTGAAGTTTTTAGAGGGGGATATCGAATATTACAGGAAGCTCGCGTTTGCAGTCAGATATGAACCTTTTCTCGGGCACTTTATTTCATTAATCGCCGAAAAAGAAACAAATTCACTAAGGAATAATGTAACAAAGAAAACCACGTTCTTTAATTTGAACATAAGCCTGCGAATATGAATAGAACCGAGGAGAATTTGAATAACGGGATACGGCTATTCAGTGAGACACAGGTCAAACACTCTCCAAAAAATATTTTATTTGATTCTTCAGCATAGTTTTCTTTGTCCTTAACTCGATTGGGAAAAATATTCCGGTATTGCTTATCACTTTCTCTGCAAAATATGCATCCCCATCGCGGAGTGCAATTGAACAAAAATTTATGACGGTTTCAGGTGAAATCACTGCAGTATCCGAAAATTGTATAAACAATTCTTTTATACTTGAATACGGGAAACTTCCCCTGCTGCCTAAATTTACTAATTGGTGCAATGCCGGAGTACTATGCTTTTCGACAGCTAATTGTTTCAAAATTTTTATCATAATTTCTTTTCCGCCGGTGAGGTAGTCCTTCAAGACATTGCAGGCAGCCATTTCGATTCTAAGTTTTGCACTGTTCTGATATTCGAAATTGGGCGAATAGTCTATCAGTTTTCGGTATGTAAAAACAGCACTGTCAATTTGATTATGTGCTGCATAATAATCCCCAAGTTTGAGAATCCCGGAAAATAAATAAGGGGAATCTTGATTTAATGCAGTAAAACTTTGCAATTTTTCCTTTAACTCTACGTAACGTTGGAGAGTATCTAATAGATAAAATTCACGAAAAAGAAGTGCCGGTTCATTTGAAATGTTTTTGATTTTAGCAAGTGAGCGTTCGGCATCTAAAAATTGTGATTTATTAATCAATTCATCTATTACTGCTTTTTGCTCTGCAATATATCTTGGAAATTTCTTAAAGATAAATGGCATTGTTCCAAAATAATATCGCGAAACCGCTTTGCCTGATTGAAAACCGGCGGACTTTATTTTTAAAATATAATCTTCGCAATTCTGATTCAATGATTTGGAATAGCCTGCAGCCTCATATCCGTATTGATACCAAGTCTTGAATTTTTCAATTCCGTAGCGGCTAATCATATATTTAACGAAAGAACCACTTAGCGAGTATGCTTTTTGGGTATTGGCAGAAAAGAAGTTAAAACCGGCGAATAAGCGTGCAATGTAATCAGCATTTGCTTTTTCAAGTATTAGAAAAGAAAAATAGTCAATGTCATTTCCGGCTATGAAGCCGTCAGCCGCGGTTGCAGCTCCTTCCAATAATGATGTATTAAAGCCGCGCGGTAATTTTAGCAAAGTGCTTCCAAAGCCGGCAGTAAAAATATGTGCAATCTCGTGTTTCAAGGCAACTTCATAATTATCAGCAGAAATATATATTTGACCAAGCCACGGCTTAGATAAATCGGCAGCACCGGCTCCAGTCAACTTTTGTTTTTGACTCTCATTTTTAAAAATAAAAGAATGAATCTTTGTATCCGGTTCGGTTTTAAAGAAATCTTTGCATTCCTTGTAGCTTAGCTCGTGAAGTTTTTGAAAGTAATTAATTTCTGAATCATTAAATAGTTCATCGGGAATATTAATGATAAAATGTTCGGTGACAATTTGTTTTGAGAGTATTCTTTCTAACTGTTTTTCGGAAGTAGAGAACCCTATTACAGGTGCAGATAAGAAAAATGTAAAACCAATAACAGCAAAGAGTATTTGTAAATATTGCGTGCTTATAAATTTCTTTATCATTGGATTAAAAAAAAATATAGGAAGTATGAAATATATAATCACTAATACCCGATAGATATATTCCCGTGCGCCAAACCGGATCAGTTCATCATAAATAACACCCGGATATAAACCGATGATGGGGTTCATCGAATAGACTTGTGGAAAAGTAATTATTTCAACAGCAATCATAAAAAGTAATACTACTGTAAAACTAATCCAACCCGCAAAAGAATGATTCGGCAGAACTGAAATTGAATAATAGGTAACGCCGATTCCTGTTATGATCGCGGGCACAGCAACATACAGGTAAAATCTTAAACCGGAAAGAAAACATAATAATCCCCCTTCAGGCAGAGTTGCAAATAAACCCGCGATAATTGGTATTGCAATCAATAGACCGAACTGAACAAAGACATCCCGATTGAAAAACAAAGATTTATTTACCGGAGATTTGTGCTTTAGCACGAAAACGGATGATATTATGTAAAAATAGATTGAATGAAGAAACGCGGATTCGTAGCTGAAATCACGGAAAACCGGCACTGAAAGTAAGAAGAATGAAAAAGCGGCAGTAATGGATGGCAGTATTAATTTTTTCAAATCAAAGCCGAGAGTTACGCGATCTGAAAATATTTGGGATGGTTTCAATACTCGCTTCCGGCAACTCTTGTTATATTCGCACCAAGCAAAGATAGTTTTTCTTCAAGCTTTTCATAGCCCCTGTCAAGATGATAGACACGAAGAACTTCTGTAGTTCCATAAGCAGCAAGTCCGCCCAAAACTAAAGAAGCACTTGCGCGAAGGTCGGTTGACATAACTTTTGCACCGGTCAATTTCGGCACTCCTCTCACGATCGCGCTGTTGTCCTTTATGGATATAGATGAACCAAGCCTGTTTAATTCAGGCACGTGTGAAAATCTATCGGTATAGATAGTATCGGTAATAGTTGAAACCCCTGCAGCAATGCTCATCAAGGCTATCCATTGAGCCTGCATATCAGTTGGGAATCCGGGGAATGGGGAAGTCGCGACATCAACACTTTTTAATTCAATGTTAGCTGCATCTATAGAAACCGTTGAACCGTAGGAACTGACTAAAGCACCGGCCTCCTGCAGTTTTGCAACAGGGGAAAGAAGGTGAATCGGACTGCAATGATTTAGGGTAATTTTCCCATTCGTTATTGCCGCCGCGGTCAGAAGCGTAGCGGCTTCAACGCGGTCCGGAATAGTTTCAACACGTGCAGGATGCAGTTCGTCCACCCCTTCAATTTCAAGTATTGGCGAAGCTATTCCCGATATTTTCGCACCCATTGCAGTAAGAAGTTGAATCAGGTTGGTAACCTCTGGTTCCATTGACGCGTTATTTATTATCGTATGACCTTTGGCAAGCACCGCTGCCATTAACAGGTTCCCTGTCGCGCCAACTGTTGACCGATCAAAACTAATGGTAGCTCCCTGGAGTTTCTTCGCTCTGCCGATTATATAGCCGTTTTCAATTTCAATAGATGCACCAAGTTTAATCATACTCCGAATATGTAAATCAACAGGGCGCGGTCCCCAGGCACAGCCGCCGGGTAAGGATACTTTAGCATACCCGTATCTTGCAAGCAGCGGACCTAACACATAGATCGAGGCACGCATTTTTTTTACTAATTCATAAGGAGCTTCCTGATTATTTACTCCTGATGTATCAATCTCAAGATCGTGACCTTCAAAATTGCACACTGCGCCAAGCCGGGTAATAAGTTTCGACATAGTGAACACATCGTTCAAGCGAGGCGTATTTGAAAGTATTGTTTTCCCTGATGTAAGAAGCGAGGCAGGAATAAGCGCGAGAGACGCGTTCTTTGCACCGCTTACGCGGGATGTGCCGAATAGCGGAACACGCCCCTCAATTACGAATTTATCCATAAGTTTATTATTTAGAGCGCAGGATTATTCCGTTATATCCGCACGCGAAAATTGTATTATTTTTTGTCTTTGTAAGCCGTTCAAGTGAATATGAATTACTGGATTGTTTCATTTCCCAAGTTTCGCCGCCATCGGTTGATTGTATTATTTCGCCTTTATTGCTGATCGCGAAACCGTTGCTTTCATCAAGAAAAAGAACCGAAAATAAACCACCGGAACTTGGAGTATCTTTAATTCGCCATTCAGCACCGGCATTTATAGTTTTTAAAATTTTACCGCCGCCGGCAGATAGAAAACCTAATTTAGTGTTCAGGAAGAAAATATCTTTTAAATAGTTATCTGTCGGGAGCTGTGATTGTGTCCAGCTTGTTCCTCCGTCTTCACTCTTTAATAGCAAACCATCTTTACCAACTATATATCCTTTCTCGTTATCCGAGAAGAAAATACTATTCAATAACCGGTCAGTATTTGTCGGGGATTTTGCCCACGTGCTGCCGTTATCATTTGAACGCAAAAGTACACCCTTCGAGCCAATAATAAATCCGGTGCCATTCGATAATAAAGTAATTCTAAATAATGATTCTGTAACACCGGATGGCAAAAGCTTCCAAGTATTCCCGCCATCTCGTGTACGATAAATTTTTCCTTGTTCGCCAATTACAAATCCATTGAGCGTGTTTTGAAAGTAGATATCCTTCAGCGTGATCGAGTCAGGCGGATTAATTGTCCGCCATTCATCACCCGCGGTGGATGTAGTGAGAATTGAGCCTCTATCTCCGCAAACGAAACCGTTCGTGTTATCTACAAAATAAACCGAGTTAAGATTTTGAATAGTGTTAGTTGGAAGTTTTGTCCAATTTATGTTAATCATATAATCCGGGTTTGAATGATATCCGCCTGTTGTATCAGCAGCAACTTTCTCGGACTTTTTAAGTTCAGGCAGAAACTCTCTTATTTTAGTATAGAAGTACCAGGCTAATAAAGAAAAAATGCAGAGCGTGAATATAGTCAAAAGAGTAACACGAATTTTGAACGAACGCGGTTCATTATCAATATCTTTATCTATATGCTTTTTGCCAAACTTTGGAACATAGTTTTTTGCTTTTCTGGAAATTATATTGTCAATATCTTCAAGAAAATCTTCGCAAGTGGCATACCTTTTTACAGGAGATTTTTCTAAAGCCTTGGCAACAATTTTATCAATCTCAGGCGGAATAGAATCAAGATTCCCTGAAACTCGTCCGGGATTTTTCTTTAAATGGGCTTCCATAATTTCATATTCAGTACCGAAATCAAACGGGGTTTTACCGATAAGCATTTCATAAAAAGTAACGCCGATAGAATAAATGTCACTTTGACGGGTCGGCTCATCAGCTCGTATTTGCTCGGGACTCATATATAGAATTGTCCCTATTTTTGTACCGGTTTTTGTAATGCCTTTATCAAACATAGACTTTGAAATGCCAAAGTCCATTATTTTAACAACACCTTCTTTACTAATTATAACATTTGAAGGTTTAATATCGCGATGAATAAATCCTTTTGAATGAGCATACCCTACACCCTGAAGAATTTGTTTCAGGATATTCAGTGCCTCTTTAGGATCCATTTGCTTTTTACGGGAGATAATTTTCTCGAGTGTTTCGCCTTCAACAAACTCCATAACAATTCCGAGTACACCATTATCATCCGTGAACCCGTAAACCGGAACAATATTCGGGTGAGTAAGTTTTGCCTGATTGCGAGCTTCACGTTTGAATCGCTCAATAAATTGGGGATTACCGGCGGACTGCGCGCTCAATATTTTAAGGGCGACAAATCGCTCTAATTTCATATCGAGTGCTTTGTAAACAACGCCCATTCCGCCCTCGCCAAGGACAGATATTATTTTATAGTTCTCAATTACTGATCCAACCATATCTTTTACTTTTTCTGTACTTAGTTTGATAATTGATTACTAATAATGATATACGAATAGTTATCCGGCGCACCGCGTTCATCTATTTTTGAAGAGAGCATTTTCGAAAGTTTCTCTAAATCATTCTCTTTCAATAGAGTTTCTATTTCACTGCTATGGAACATATTACTGACACCGTCCGTGCACATCAAAAACTTCCAATTTCTTTGCTTATCAAATTCAAGAGTACCTGTATCAACAATAACAGAAACCTTGTCACCGAGCGCACGCATAATAATATTTTTTTGCGGATGATTCATTGCCTCTTTAGGAGTAATATGTCCGTCATCCAATAATTTCTGTACCAGCGAGTGGTCTTTGGTTACTTGAATAAGAGTGTCTTCATCAAGAAAATATATTCTGGAATCACCAACGTGACCCCAGTATGACTTATTCTTATCAATAAACAAAACTTCGGCTGTTGTTGCCATTCCGCGTTTATCAATTTCCTTTGAGGCTACGTTTATTATTGTTCGGTTTGCCGCGAGAATAGCGTTATTTATTCTTTCCTGATACTCTTCCTCCTGATGATCAAGAAAATATGTATAGATAATATTAACAGCAATCTTAGATGCTTCCTCACCGGCATTATTTCCTCCAAGTCCATCACACACAACACCAAGGAGTCCTTCGCCGATCTCGAAAATTTCCACGTAGTCTTCATTAGAAGATCTTTTCAGACCTACACGGGAAGAATAAATGTAACTTAATTTCATATTGGTTGTTACAGGTTCGATGTAATAAAAAAATACTCAACAGTGAAAGGTAATAAAAAAAATTATTCTTTTTTTGAAAAATTGGATAATTTAAGAGTGAATTTGTAACTATTTAAATTTACAAGCAGCTTAGATAAGCTAAACAGTTAACTTAAATTCTTAATTAACCAGGCGGCTTCCTGATATCGCTTTACCGCATCAGAGGGATTTTGGCTATGTGTTATTCCTCTCCCAACTATAATCGCGTCAGCACCGCCGCTAATTGCCATCTCAGGGGTTATATATGATTGTCCCAAATTATCTCCTTTATTACCTAACTGAACACCCGGCATTAATAATAACAAATCGGCAGGAAATTTTCTTCTCAGAGATGCGATCTCATCGATAGTTTGCCCGTGTCCGATAAACCCGCTTACCACAGATGACCTTCTCTTCCCTATCTCGATAACTTTTCGCGTATAATTCTCGGAAATTAAATTATCTTTTGCCGACATTTTTGCAAGGAGGAAAGAACTTCTTTGGGACAATCCTTCGAATAAACCGTCCAATATCGCCTCGCCGGCTATCAAATGCACTGTCACGAAATCAGCCCAATCCGCGATCCGATATATTCCGCTCCTGTATTGCATCCTAACAGTGTTTCCTATATCGGCAAATTTTCTGTCTTCAAACAGCAAAACTTTCTTCTCTTTGCATAATATTTGCAATTCATCGATAAACTGACGGGAGAAATCCTCAAGAATGTCGATATGGGTTTTCAGCATACATATATGATCCGCGGTCGATTCCAATATTTTCATAAACTCGCCGCTTTTAGTCACATCTAATGAAAGCACAACATTTGATTTCTTTGCTTTGATATTTTCGATTAAACGATCGGTTAAAGAGTTGCCGGACGAAATTGGAGTATCTTTGGGTTTTTGTATTTGCGAATCACGCAAAAATCTTTCGACTGTAATTACCTGCTCTTGGGTAAGTAATGATTTTTCAAAAAGCACTTTTAACACATCATCAATGGTTATAAGAGAAATCAATTGTAATCCGTGCAAGCTCGGGAAGTCATTCCGGACCGCGCGCCTGTCAATAACAACAACCGCCGCGCTGACTTTTAAACCAACTTTTTCCAAAGCAGAGCGGGTTTCCAAAATACTCTCTCCGGAGGTAATAATATCCTCCACCAATAAAACATTATCTCCTGCAGCGTATTCGCCAATAACGGAATCCTTCGAGCCGTAACTCTTTTCTTCTTTACGGGGAATAATAAGCGGAATTTTCGTTCTAATGGAAAGTGCCGAAGCAATAGGAATTCCCGTATATGGGACACCCGCGAGCCGTGAATATGTAGTACCTATATCAGGAATAGAAGTAGAAAGTAATTTCGATAGTCCGTTAAGCAAATCGGGGTGCGAGATAATCTGGCGCAGGTTTATATAGAATGGTGATGATATTCCGCTCTTTAAGGTAAACTCACCAAATTTGACCGCTCCAACTTCAAATAAACTTAAAATAAAATCTGTTTTATCCATAAGTAACTTCCTTTCCTTTGGGATTAAATTCTTCCCCATTAATAAATGTTTGTACAACTTTCCCTCGTAAAGAAAATCCCGAATATGGAGAGTATTTTGCCTTTGTCTTAAAGTTCTCAGGATTTACAGTCCACTCTTCTTTCGGGTCAATTACAGCAATGTCGGCATAGTTTCCTTCACGTATTTCACCGCGGTTTTTTATTTTCATTATTTTAGCAGGATTAGTGCTTGTCATACGGACAATAGTTTCCAATGGAATTTGGTGTCCGCGCAAATGATTATTCATCAGCAAAGAAAGCGAAGTCTCCAGCCCGGGGAAACCTGAAGGAGCCGATTTATATTCCTTTAGTTTTTCTTCTCTGCTATGCGGAGCGTGGTCCGAACCAATTGTATCAGCACCGCCCTCCAGCACTGCCTCCATTAAAGCATCACAATCTTCCTGTGTCCGCAGCGGCGGATTTACTTTGCCGGCGTTTCCTGCTTTTTCAATAATGTTCTCGGTCAGGAATAAATGATGCGGGGTAACTTCACAGTAGAGCGGAAAATCTCCATACTGTTTATACTCTTTAACCAATCGCATTTCTTCTTTTGATGAAATATGTAAGACTACTAATGAATTACCGACTTCCGAGGCTAATTCAAGCACCAATTTAAGCGCGTTATAAGCGCATTTCCTGTCGCGAATAGTGGAATGGTATCGCGCGTGATTATACTCTTCTGCTGAAAATTGGCGTTCACGGGTAATTATGCAATTATGCAATTCACAATGAGATAAAACAGGCTTATCATAAGCCTTGGCAAGCGCGAACACTGCCCATAAATGTTCTTTATTCGTGATCACTTCATTAGAACTTGATGCCGCGAGGAAAATTTTAATACCCGCGATTCCGCCTGTTTCCAGCATCTCTCTCAAGTCTTTCAGATTGTGTTCGGTTGCTCCCGCGTATATTCCGTAATTAACAATAGATGCTGCAGCCGCTTCTCGTTTTCTTGCAAGATGTTTTAGTGTTGTTGTTGGCGGAAGCGTATTCGGCATATCAAAAACAGTAGAGACACCGCCTGAGAACGCTGCTTTGCCTGCTGTCGTCCAATCTTCCTTATACGCGAGTTCCATATCGCGAATATGGGCGTGCAAGTCAATCATCGCGGGAATTACAATTTTACCTGACATATCCATTACCCTGTCCGCGGAAGTTACAGTAGAATTAATACTCTCTATAAACTCGCCATTTATGAGTATGTTCGCGGGCTGATTATTTAACAGGCAGTTTTTTAATAACTTTTTCATAAACTCTTAAAGTATAATAATAAATGTAACCTATTTTTTTCAAATTATTAAATATAAATTTTCGTGAAAATGGGATGTACGACAAAAAGTCCTTATCATACCAACCCGATAACAAGTTAGATTTAATCAACCGTGTTATTCCGAGAACTCTGAAAGATTTCAATTTAAATAACCGTGAGCATTCCATTTACTTTGTATTGGCATACTATTGAACTTGTTTTCGGTTTGGCATTAGGTACTCGATGTTTATATTTGCATTGAGATGAATTACATTTTGTACACTGTGAAATTTGACATTAAGGTTCTTTATGAAAGAATAATCACCCACTCAAAACGTAATAGAGCTAAAAAAAGGTATAATTACAAAAAAAAGCAGCACCTGAATCTTTCTCACGCGAAGACCGCGATAGTGCTTGGTAAAGATAAAGAAATAGCTTATATTTTATTATTAGCTCGTTATAAACATCAATTTAGAGACTACCAAATTATTATGGAACAAGACAACTTATCGATTCGACAAAAAGCAGAAGAATCGCTGAAAAATAAAAAATCAAGATTTGACCTTTCCGAGATTGACAAGCTGAAACTTATTCACGAACTGGAAGTACACCAGATCGAGTTGGAACTGCAGAATGAAGAGTTGCTGCTGGCAAAAGAGAGAGCAGAAATCGCCGCCGAAAAAGCCGAGGCTGCCACACAAAAATATACCGATCTATACGATTTTGCCCCATCCGGTTATTTCACTCTTTCCAAAGAAGGCAATATACTCGGGTTAAACCACCGCGGGGCTCAGATGCTTGGCAAAGAACGCTTGCTTATAATAAACAGCTGGTTTGGCTTTTTTGTAACTGTGCAGACGAGACAGGTTTTCAATTCTTTTCTCAAGGAAGTTTTTTCCGGCAAAGCCAATGAAGTCCGCGAAGTCTGCCTATCGGCGAATGAAGACATTCCGAAGTATGTGCAGCTTACGGGCATACGTGACGAAAATATGGAGCAATGCCACGTAAACGCGATTGATATCACCGAACGAAAGAAAACACAAGATGCTCTTGACGCGTTAGCCTTACGCGACAAAACAATACTCCAAATGGCAAGTGACGGCATTCACATCCTTGACGAGAACGGGAATGTCGTAGAAGCAAATGATTCATTTTGCAGACTATCGGGATATACCCGCGAAGAGCTACTGCGAATGAATGCCGCGGAATTGTATGCTGAATGGTCTAACGAAGATTTGTTGGTTAAGATAAACGAATTAATCAATCACAGCGGGGTGTTTGAGACGAAATTAAGAACGGATAGAGGAGAGGGCTACAGATATGTCGAGATTAACGCGACAGGTGTTACTATTGAAAACAGGAAGTATCTTTATGCTTCGGCACGAGACATAACCGAGCGCATAAAAGCACAGGAAGAAATCAGCAAACTTCACAAGGCGGTTGAACAAGCTCCCGTTTCTATTGTAATAACAAACCACTATGGAAATATCGAATATGTAAATCCAAGATTTTGCTCCCTTACCGGCTATACAAGGGAAGAAGCTTTTGGCAATAATCCGAGAATATTAAAATCCGGAAATACCACACCTGAAATTTATCAAGAACTTTGGTCCCGCCTTTTGTCCGGCAAAGAATGGGTAGGAGAATTTCAAAACAAAAAGAAAAACGGCGACTTATATTGGGAATCGGCTAACATCTCTACGATACTCGATTCAGAAAGAAATATCACTCATTTTGTAGCTGTTAAAGAAGATATTACAGAACGCAAACAGAAAGAAGAAGAATTACGACAGAGTAACCAAAGACTTCAAGCCATTATATCCGCATCGCCTGACGGAGTAGGAATAATTTCATTTGAAGGGAAGCTCCAGCTTATGTCAGATAAATTAATAGAAATGTACGGGTATTCAATCAAGCAGAAAGATGAAATGTTTGGTAAAAATGCATTAGAATTTATTGATCCCCCCTATCACGAAAAGTTTACTGATAGTATTCGTAAACTGATTGCCGGTAAGCGCGGAAATGAACTTGAGCAATATCTCGCGATCAAAAAAGACGGCAGCAGGTTCTTTATTGAAACAAATTCCTGTGTTTTGTATGATTCTTTCGGCAACAGCGAAAGTATATTATTTGTCCAACGCGATGTTACCGAGCACAGGCTGATGGAAGACGCTATCCGGGAGAGTGAAGCAAAACATAGTTCAATGATAGCAAATATTTCGGATGTAATTGCCATAATGGGCATTGACGGCATTATGAAATATAAAAGTCCGAATATCGAGAAATGGTTTGGATGGCAGCCGCGAGACCTTGTAGGAACAAATGGCTGGGAAACGGTTCATCCGGATGACCTTGACCGTATTCAAAAGGAATTCTATTCTCTCTTGGAAAAAGATAACGCGACAACAACAGTGGTTTACAAATATAAATGTAAAGACGGGAGTTATAAGCCGATAGAACTCACAGCCAAGAATCTGGTGAATGATCCTCTTATTGGCGGCGTGATAATGAATTACCGCGACATTACCGAACGCAAGCGAATGGAAGACGCTATCCGAGAGAGTGAAGCAAAACACAGTTCGATGATAGCTAATATTTCGGACGTAATTGTCATAATGGGCATTGACGGGGTTATGAAATATAGAAGTCCAAATATCGAGAAATGGTTCGGATGGCCCCAGCAGGACATTGTTGGCCTTAACGGATGGGACACGATTCATCCGGATGACCTTGAGCGTTTGCAAATAGAATTCTCATCTATTATAGAAAAAGACAATGCGGAAACAACAGTGGTTTTCAGATATAAATGTAAAGACGGGAGTTATAAGCCGGTAGAACTCTCAGCCAAAAATCTCGCGAATGATCCCGTTATTGGCGGCGTGATAATGAATTACCGCGACATCACAGAACGTAAACAGGCCGAAGAAGCTCTCCAAAGATCGGAACGATTCATCAACGCGGTATTGGGTGCCTTATCGGCACATATAGCAATTCTTGATGAAAACTGCATTATCATAGGGGTAAATCGAGCGTGGCGTAATTTTGCCGGTGCCAATTCGGATGGTACATATAACCTTTGTGAAGGGGCTAATTATCTTGCAGTGTGCGATGCTGGATCTTTTTACTTTTCTGATTCAATAGAATCGGGTGCATTCGCGGCAGGTATTCGTTCTATGCTCAAGGGAGAACGGGATATTTTTGAACTCGAATACCCGTGTCATTCTCCAAATGAAAAAAGGTGGTTCATTGGAAGAATCACCCGCTTTGTAAGTGATGGGAATATTTCGCTTGTTGTATCCCACGAAAACGTCACACTTTTGAAATTGGCGGAAGAGGAAATCATTGAATCGAACATCAAGCTGGAAAAGGCAAATTCCGAGAAAGACAAGTTTTTTTCAATTATTGCTCACGACTTGAGAAGTCCTTTCACCGGATTATTGGGATTGACCGAACTGATGACAGCTAAAGACAAAATGTTGTCAATAGAGGAATTCGTTCAAATGAGTAAATTATTGCGTAAATCGGTGGTAAATGTTTATCAGTTGTTGGAAAATCTATTGGAATGGGCTATAGTTCAAAAAGATATGGTCGATTTTACTCCTAAAGAACTAAGGTTATCTGATGTTTTTTTGCAGAGCATAAAATCAATAGAAGAAAGAGCGAGGCAAAAAGAAATTACCATCTTCCGCGCTTGTCCCGATTCTATCGGGGAAAGCACGGAAGTTGAAAAAATATTTGCCGATGAGAAAATGATAAGTACCGTTATTAGAAATCTTTTAACAAATGCCGTGAAATTCACGGAAAGAGGAGGCAAAGTTACAGTCAGAGCAAATGAAACACAGGACGGAATGATTGAAATATCGGTAACAGATACCGGTGTCGGCATTCGCAAAGATGTGATTGATAAGCTTTTTATAGTCGGCGAAAAAGTAGGCACAACCGGAACAGAAAACGAACCAAGCACCGGTTTGGGATTAATTCTATGCAAAGAATTTATCGAAAAGCACGGCGGCAAAATTTGGGTAGAAAGCAAAGAGGGTGTCGGGAGTACGTTTTATTTTACGATACAAAAAAATAATTGTTAATGGTTAGTTGTAAATTGTTAATTGAGGAGATTCAGACCAAACCGACAACAAGTTAGATACTGTCATTCAAAGCAAAAATCAATACGCGGTAAATATTTTTATTTACCGATAGAGCCTGTACCGTTTCGCGGGAGAATTTATGATTGTAGAAACCGCCAAAAACCAAGACCGCGATTTCCCGTATTGGAATATACGTTTCGATATTGACACAAGATACAACATAGATTTCCTAACGGAGAATTGTTAGAGACCTAAACAATTACGAAAGAGTTAATGATTTTTCCCGATAACTTCAAATCCGCATAGTATAGTCTTCAAAAAAAAATTCCTTTATAAGCATTGATATTTTAGCTAATTTCAAGTGGTAATTATCCAAGATATTTAAACGGAGAATTTTTAATTTGAGCATAAAAATTAGCGATATTGATCCCTTAAACGGGTTGAACGGAAAGAAGATTTTATTGGGAATAACCGGCGGAATCGCGGCTTATAAGAATTATTTCTTGATTCGCGAATTAATCCGGCGAGGAGCGGAAGTTAGAGTAGTAACCACTCCCTCTGCACTCGCGTTTGTTAATGAACTTACATTATCAACACTTTCAAAAAACTCCGTAATCACGGATGTTTTGGGCAGAAATGGACAAGGCACTTGGCATATTGATCTGTCCCTATGGGCGGACTTATATGTTATCGCTCCCGCCACGATGAATACAATTGCAAAGATTGCTCACGGATTGTGTGATAATCCAGTCACGATACTTGCCCTTTCAAGGCGTTGTCCGCTTATTGTTTGTCCCGCCGCTGATGAAGATATGTACTTGAATACCGTTTCAGAAAAAAATATTAAAAAATTGGAGAAACACGGTATCCATATACTTCAAGCTGAATCCGGTGAGTTAGCAAGCGGTCTTGTAGGTGTTGGGCGGCTTCCTGAGACGGCAAAAATTATCGATTGCTGTGAAACAGTTCTAATGGGCTATGAAAAAGATTTAGCGGGAAAGAAAATTCTTGTATCCGCCGGACCAACATTTGAAGATATTGACCCTGTCCGTTTTCTCGGTAATCGTTCGAGCGGTAAAATGGGATATGCAATCGCGAAAGCCGCTTATTTACGAGGCGCGATGGTGACTGTTATTTCAGGTCATAGTACGGTATCAATCTATAATGATATTGAAAAGAAGGAAATTCGTTCAGCCGATGAAATGCTGAAGGAAGTGGTCTCTCACCTGCCTAAATACGATATTTTAATTATGGCAGCAGCTGTTGCAGATTATACCCCTGTCGAATACTCAAAGCAAAAAATTAAAAAAGGAAGCGAAACTATCACTCTTGAATTAAAGCGGACAAAGGATGTCTTAAAAAACATAGATAAATCGGGGAAATTCATAGTCGGTTTCGCGCTTGAGAGCGAGAATGAAATTGAAAATGCTAAAAATAAATTATCAGAAAAAAACATTGATATGATAGTTCTAAATTCGGCATCGGACAGAGATGGCGGTTTTGAAGTTGATACGAATAACGTAACTATATTATTCCCCGATAAGGAACCTGTGACAATAACAACAAAATCGAAATTTCAAGTTGCTCATTATATTTTAGATGAAATACTTTAATGGTTAATTGTAAATTATTAATGAGTCCGGTCTAAAAAGGTATATTTTACGAAAAAATGTTTTGTTTTTGAGCCAAAATCGAATTCGAAAAAGCTATTTTTGGGCTTTTTAGAGTGGACTCATTAATGGTTAATTAAAAAACCGACCATTAACAGCTAACAATTTACCATTAATAATTTATAATTTACAATTTACCATTAACAACTAACAATTAAGAAATGCCTAAACAAAATAGTGAAATAATTGAAAGATTATCTCTACAGCGAAACATATTCGGAGATGAATTATTTCTGCCAAAATTACCTGAAACAGAATATAAAATTGCAAGCCCTATTGAAATTGAACCAATGAGAAATGAAAAAAGTACTGAAAAATACAATAGTGAATCTATTAACATTACCACTGATTTTCCTGAAGCTGGCACTTTAGCTGAATTTAACTCGCTAATATGCAATTGTCAACTTTGTCCTCTTGGCGCGACCAGAAATAAGTTTGTTTTTGGTGTCGGAAATCCTCTATCAAAAGTTATGCTGATTGGTGAAGGACCCGGAGCAGATGAAGATGAACAAGGCGAACCATTTGTCGGGCGAGCCGGAAAGCTTTTGAACGATATTCTTGCTGCCATTAAGTTTACACGAGAGGATATTTATATTGCCAATATAGTTAAATGCCGTCCTCCCGAAAACCGGAAGCCGCTGCCGACTGAGATTGAAAAATGTATTCCATATCTTTATAAACAAATTGAACTTATAAATCCCCAATTAATTTTGTGCCTTGGGGCAACGGCTTCGGAAGCATTATTGAACTTGCAGGGCACGTTGAAAAGTATGCGGTTAAAAGAATATAAAGTCGGGAATGCAATTGCAATGGTTACCTATCATCCGGCAGCATTGCTGCGAAATCCGGCTTTTAAAAAGGATTGCTGGGAGGATGTTCAAATTTTTAGGAATAAATATGATAACCTTAATAAATAGAAAGTCTTAGTTCGCTAAATGAGTATAGAAAAAAATGGAGAAGGGTTCAGGGTCCCTTCAGCTCCCGATATAGAAAAAATGGTTCTTGGCGCGCTGCTTATAGATCAGCAGGCAGTTATGAAAGGCGTGTATTCGCTTAACGAAGAAGTGTTTTATGTTAAACGGCACAGGCTGATTTTCAGGGCTGTTGTAAACCTTTTTAAAGCGAGTGAACCCGTTGACAATGTGACGGTTCTTTCCGAATTGGAAAAATTAGGGCAGTTGGAAGAAGCTGGCGGAGCGTTATATTTAGCTGAAATTACTCAGGAAATTTCCACCGCGGGTAATTATGATTTTCACAGCAGAATAATAATTGAACGATCAATTCTGCGGGAGTTAATAGGCATAAGCCACGAAATAGCAGCAAGTGCTTATGACGCTCAGGATGATGCACTATCAATTCTAGAAATCGCGGAAAAAAAGATTTTTCAAATCACCGAGAAACACATTAAGAAGACATATATACCCATAAAGGATGCTGTAACCAAAGTAATGGAGTATATTGATTCTATCCACTCGGATAGTTCTAAAAAGCTGGCAGTTCCGACAGGATATATGGACCTTGATGATAAATTGGGTGGTTTTCAGAAATCAGATTTGGTAATTTTAGCCGCGAGACCTTCAATGGGAAAGACAGCATTCGCGTTAAATATAGCTACACAGGCAGCACAGCATATACCGGTGGGTGTGTTTAGTCTTGAAATGTCCCAAGACCAGCTTGTTATGAGAATTTTGTGTGCTGAAGCTGAATTAGATGCTTTTGCCGTGCGAACCGGAAAGCTGCCGTTGAATCAATCATACAAATTATCTAAAGGTGCCGCGCAGCTCGTGAAACTCCCAATTTATATCGATGATTCACCCGCGCAGACAGTACTTGAAATTCGTGCAAAAACAAGAAGAATGGTAAAAGAAAGAGGAGTCGGGCTTGTAATTATTGATTACCTTCAGTTAATGCACGGTTCGGATAAGTCCGACAACAGAGAAAGAGAAATATCGCATATATCGCGTTCACTAAAAGCATTAGCCAAGGAACTTGAAATTCCGATAATCGCGTTAGCACAGCTAAATCGCGAAGTCGAGAAACGCGTTGATAAACGCCCGCAGCTATCGGATTTGCGCGAATCCGGTTCGATTGAGCAGGATGCGGACGTGGTAATGTTTATTCATCGTCCGGAATATTACGATAGGAAACCGGACAGAGAAAATGACCAGAAGAGTGAAAATTCTGGTGCTGCCGAAATAATTATTGCAAAACACAGGAACGGTCCTACGGGAACAGTGGAGCTGTTGTTTGTTGAACAGTTCGCAAAATTTGTCAGCAAAGATAAAGTCGGGCGCGATTTTTATGGTTCGCAAACGCCTGTTGCAGATTATCCTCCATCAATGATAGAGGATGCACCGTTTTGATAAAGCTATTCAGCTTGTTATTTATTGTTTTATCCAATTTTATTTTTGGACAAAATATGCAAAACGGACAAGAAAAACTGTTTTACGAACAAAAGAATGTTTTCCTGCAAAATAAAAATCCGGATGAAACGCTCGCATCAGTCATTAAAAAAACAGCTCAATCATTTATAGGGTATCCGTATATTGAACATAGTTTGGAAGTATCCGAAAACGAAGATTTGGTTGTAAATTTAAAAGGATTTGATTGTACCACATTTGTGGAGACTGTGCTGGCTCTAAGCAGAACTTTTATCGTGAACGAAGACTACAATTATTTTAAAAAGGAATTGAGTGGTATCCGCTATCGAAACGGAATTATGAATGGGTATTGTTCAAGGCTCCATTATTTTAGTGAATGGATTTCAGATAACGTGAAGAAGAAAATAGTAAAAGACATTACACGTGAATTGGAAGGCGAAAAAAAGACTTTCGATGTTTCATATATGTCATCAAATCCGAAATTCTACAGTGCGTTAATTTCATCGCCTGAAAGAATTGATACCATAAGAAATATTGAAAAACGTATTTCTGAGCTGGAATTTTATGTTATTCCCAAGCACAAAATTAAAATAATAGAAGCCAAAATCAATGAAGGCGATATTATTGCTTTTACAACATCATTTTCAGGATTGGATGTGGGGCATATAGGAATTGCAGTTAGAGATAGTCAGGGTAAATTGAATCTCATTCACGCGCCAAGTGCAGGGAAATTGGTTCAAATCACTAATAAACCGCTTTCGGATTATATTATCAACATCAAGAAACATACAGGTATAATAGTAGCGCATCCTCTATTGAATTAAATTATGTAACTACTCAGTCTCCTGAAATCAAGAAAATATATGGTACGGATATTATGTCCCAAAGGGACTAAATTTGAATAACCGTGAGTGACAACTCACGGGAGAATGATAAAAAGCATCTATGTCCCCGAAGG
>CAIYTF010000017.1 GCA_903929035.1 uncultured Ignavibacteriales bacterium | reverse complement strand
AATTTCCTGACGAATCCGTTTTTTGAAACTATATCGGCAAAAGAAGTAAAATTAAACGACAGTATCTCGTTCGTGAAATGGTCGTATTCATCTATTAGTACCATTATTTTATGTTCGAGTTTATCGCTTACTTCCGTCAAATAATAACCCAGCGTGCTGGACGGATAAACATTTTTCAACACTTCATCGAATTCGCTTTTTTCGAGTAATTTATAGTGCTTGTTAAACTCGATTAATGCTATTTTAATTTTGTCGTTAAAACTAATCATAACATCTTCAATATTCCCTGTGTTGATACCCGTGAAATCGAAGCTCATTACATAATAATTGTTTCGATTTTCTGTCGGATTTTCCCCCGCGTACAGCCCGCCGAACAAAGACTCGAATTCAGCTTTGTACTGCACTCCGTAATAATAATTTAGCGTAGAAATCAACAATGATTTCCCGAACCTGCGCGGACGAAGAAAAAAGAGAAACTTGTTATTCCCGCTTTCCATTTTCTCGATGTAATTCGTTCTATCCACGTAATACAATTTTTCTTGCATTATCGTCCTGAAATCCGAAACGCCGTAAGGAATATCTTTTTGTGTTTTCATAGTTGTACCAAAACTTTATTTTGAATAAAATGAAATATAATGAATTGCGAGGTTATGCAAGTACGCGAAATGGATTATACCCAACCTTAATGGCTGCTGTTTTTATTCAATTATTTCTATCGGGTAAAGAAAAGGTAACTGTTTAGCTTATCTAACTACTTGTAAATTAAGTAGTTACAAATAGCCAAAATTAAGCATACAAATATATCAATTTTATAAGTGATTATAATATAACGGCTTATATTTTTAGGCATTTTTTGCGAAAAAAATTGAATATTTTGTAAGTGTATGATATTCAATAGGTTACATTGGTTGCAGAGTACCTAAACAGTTACAAGAAAAGTTAAATTGGTTTTGTGAGAAAATCAATTCCAAGGGAATGAAGTATCTCGCGGAATAACCATCCACGGATAATCAGCGGCTGGTTTACAGTGTTCAGGGTTACTGTATTTTGCGTATCGTGGAACTGATACTAAACCAACAAATTGAATAATTTCTAATATTTGTAACCATATAATTTTTAAACAGTTAGACCAGCTGAGTAGTTACCTTTTTTATAGTAAAGATAATTTTAAAACGCAATAAGTTTGTTGTATTTTGATATTTTGCCCATTATTTTAGCCTTAGTTATTTTCATTTTTAGTTAGGGTTTCCAGAAAAAGTAAAAAGAGCGAAATAGAGCAATAAAAATGCGGTTGAGATGAAATAATAGCTTTAATCTCTTCTAAAGGGTAAATTCCCCGTCCGCTTGCAGCGGGGCAGTTCATTGACAATCTATTTTTGCTTTGAGTTTTAACACAGCCTCTTTAGGCTGGGGAAATGGAGCGAATAGATCATCGGGCTTTAGCCCAAATCTTGCATAACGTGAGTGAATAAAGGGATAAGTCAACCAAAATAAATACTTTAACAAAAACTAAAATATTTTTGCAATCAAGACAATTATTTTTGGTTATTCAAAAAATATTCTTAATTTTCGTTATTAAATAAATCAAAACTTGGAAATATTAAAAAAGTAATAAATTAACAAAATTTGATTTGCGTGGTCTTTTACGCATTGTTCTACTTAGGAAACTAGTAACTTCATAAAATCAAGAACATTGCGGATAGAGCTACGTTCAGCTATAACACTGGACGTGGCCTATTTTTATTGTCTTTGATTCGGGTATACTAGTACCTCTAAGTAGGACGTAAAGCATAGGCTTACGTCCTTTTTTGTTTTTAAACATTATAACGGTCGGAAAATAGCTAATAGGTGGCGAGCTATATTCTACTGTAAAATAAATACACGCCGCCAATAAAGTAAGAGGTTAAAATGAATGTTCTGAATTTAGTGTCAATCGCCAATATTAACACGAAAAACAACCAAGCGGCTACAAGTTCTTTGTTAGCCAATTGTCCTTGCGACTGTAGCACATGTCAAAGAGAAAATATGTCGGTAGCCGCTACATCTGGTTCTATGGTAGGAGCTAGAAGCTAACTTAAGTGAACCCTTGGGTGCCATTTTATTCTATAGGAGTACATTATTTGTACTCCTATAATTTAGGTACATTCTTCATTATAGACGAGGATGCCTTTAAGTCATTAATAGAAGTTTATGTCAATAAGAAAGCTTTCCCTTCAACTCGCGTTATTAATCGATTAGCTTCGGCGGGTGCTTTTGAAAATATCGATTATTCTTTTGATGGAAAACACAATGATAAAAACATTCTTAATTCATTTCTGAATTGCAATTTTATAGTATTTGAAACTTCAAATAACTGCCAATTAGCCTGTGACTATTGCTCTTATGGAAAGTTATATGACAGCCTGGAAACTTTTCGCGATGATGAATTATCTATTGACACCGCGAAGAATTTAATCGGGTATCTTTATGAAAACGGGACCGCCGGATGGAAAGATAATTCTTCAAAACTGACTTTAGGATTTTACGGCGGCGAACCATTGCTTCGTCCTGATTTTATCTTATCCATTATCGAACACTGTAATTCTCTTAACGTGTTTCCTCAATATGCCATAACCACCAATGGAATTTTGCTGAAAAAAAACATAGACTTGCTTGTAAAAAATAATTTTCAAATTCTGGTAAGCCTTGATGGACCTAAAGATGGTAATACCGCGAGACGGATGATAAACGGAAAACCTTCGTTTGGGCAAGTTGTTGATTCTCTGCTATTCCTTAAACAAACATATCCTGATTTCTATAAAACAAATGTCGCGGTAAACGCGGTACTAACTTCCTATACCGATTTAGATAGAGAAATAAAGTTTTTTAAAAATGATCTTGGACTATCTAACTGGAATTTTAATGCTATTTCGGAATTTGGTACTAAAGAAGAATTATTAGCAGAGTTTAATAAATTGAATTATTCCGCGCAACTGCCGGAGAATGAAACCGCTATAAATAACGCCGCGAGTAATCTTTGTTGGAACGCCCCGATTGATTACAATTTACTGTTTCAAGATGGTTTTAGATTCCCGAATACCATCCCCACGAATACCTGTCTCCCCTTCGGCAAAAAAGCCTTTCTTTCATCTAAAGGATATTTATTTGCCTGTGAAAAGATAGCGATGAATATGCCCTTAGGAATTGTAACAGAAGAGTCTCTCCAAATATTTTCGAGTGAGGTAGCATCTCAGTATAACGATATTTTTAATAAATACCGTGAATACTGTGTCAGATGTCAAAAATTTCCTGTTTGTACAAAGTGCGCGTTGCAATCGGACGATAAAGATTTATGTCCTGAATTCTTAGAAAAATATAATCTCCAAGAATGGTTTAGCGATCGGATATCGAAGCTAAAAAACAGAAAGACTGTTTTGAATCATATTCTTGATAACGCGAGATACGTTTGAGACATTTAATTGTATTGGACCCGTTTGTTTATAGTCATATCAACGACTCCGATATTGTTCTTTTAGATTGCGCGACGGGGACGCTCAAAACGTATAGTGTCTCAAACAATATTTGGTTAAAAGAATTATCGGCAAATAGACAAATAGAGATAGATGAGCCATTCTCGGATGAACTTATTTTTTTGATTGAGCAGGGTTGGGCAGTTAAATTAAAGCCATTCGATGATCCATTCATACAGAATCATAGAGTCGTAACAAAAAAAGATTACGAGGGAAATAATAAATTATTTTCTGATGATGTGTCAAGGTATTTTAACAGAGTTGTAATTGATTTGTTAAGCGATACCGATGTTTTTCTGAAGACTCAAAATTCATTGATGATGTTTTTGAATGATTTTGGTAAATCGCTTTCGGCGATTGTCTTAAAAGTGAAGAATATCCAAATTCTTGAACTAATGGTTAGCTCATTGCCAAAAGAAAAACTTACTTTACATATACCTTATATTGCGGTAAGTGAATTTGATACCCAAATCTTTAATGAATATAGAACAAGATTGATTATCTCGGAGTCTGACTTCAATAATATACCTCCGAAATTCCATAATGATTTTGCTGAAATTGAAATGCAATTCGAATCTGAAAACGGACTTGCTCGCGTATTAGATAAAATTAAAATAGACCCAAGGATAATTCCAACACCTTTGTTGAAGGATAATTATGAATTTCTCAAAACGATACTGCAATACAATCCGGAAGAAGTGCTTGGACGGAAATGTCATCCAAAAGACATTGTAAGAAATTCCATTATGAATCAACTTTTCTTCGGGCAGCTTTTTCTTAAAGACGGTATGATTGGTGCTGTGGAAAATTCACTTTCCGAACAATACTCCAAAGAAAACATATATAAAATTATACGAAATGAATTGGTTCCTGGTTCGCATTGGCGAATGGTAAGAAATATGTTTGCTCCTTGTAATATTTGCAATTATCAAGAACTTTGCCCGCCTATTCAAGAAATTGAAACTAAAGGAATTATTGACAATCTAAATGTATTTTGCAATGTAGTAAAAATATCAACTTCCACGCCTTTAACGAGGAAGTCATCCCCGTCAGCAAAACCTATATAAAAGAAGCAAATGATCGAAACCGGGAATTCAACGCGATAATGTTCAAGATGAGGAAAAAATTGGAAACCGGTTCGAATATATAAAGGGAATAATTTTAATCCAAACCTATTATGAAGCTCTATCAGAACCATCGGCACGTTCGGAGATTCAGAAAAAAACTTGGAGAAGCATTATTTCTGGTTGGTGTCAAATTATGGCTCAGGCCTTTTCCGAGTAATTGCCAATTACAACGGGGTTTTTTCCATAATTGGAAACATTGTATATTTAAACCGTAAAAATACAATAAAAGATTTGGTATGAATAAAATACTTATAGAAGTGAACGATCCCGAAAAGAAACAAATTCTTTTAGATTTCTTAAAACAATTAAACTTCCTGACAATAAGCGAACCTAAGATAAAAGCAACTAAAAAAAAGATCGATCTTCGCGAGCTTTACGGAATTTGGGAAGGGAGAGACATCAATCTTTCGGATATTAGGAAATCGGCGTGGCAGAGACGGTAGTTTGCGATACAAACATTATTATTGAAGTATTCAAGAAAAACAGCAATGCTCTTTCTTTAATTGAAAAAATAGGATATAATAATATTGCCGTCAGTGCCATAACTATTATGGAGCTGTATTTTGGCGCGTTGAATAAAAAAGAACTCGATAAGATAAAGAAATCATTGAACGGCATTCCGGTTCTATCAATTCAAGAAAGTACGACTACACTCGCTTTGCGTTTAATAGAGACTTACTCGAAGAGTCATGGGTTGACAATCCCTGACGCTTTAATCGCTTCAACAGTAATTGATAATAATTTGCCATTACTAACATACAACGTGAAAGATTTCAAGTTTATTAAAAACATACGTTTATTCGTTTTATGATTATTCAAATATAGTAAGATTATCACAAATTGTCCGGATAATTGTGCCTGAAATATCGCTTTTTGCACTAAAATGATACATTTAAAAAAAGAAATGAGTACGCTCAAAAAAGGTATATTTTACGAAAAAATGTTTTGTTTTTGAGCCAAAATCGAATCCGAAAAAGCTATTTGGGGTGCTTATTTGAGTGGACTCATTTACCAAAATGCTTTTTCAAAATCAAAGTTCTGAAATCGGCAATGCCGTAAGGTATATCTTTTTGGGTTTTCATTGTAGTACAGAAACTTTTATAATTTTATTCAAACCAGAGTTGAATAATTGGCTATTACCACAAAGAAATCGAGGGTATAAAATATCTGAGTCCAACTTTCCCCGACTTTATTGGGAGAGTATTGACACATCCTTAGTTTTACGCGATATTAGTCCATTTTTAGAGGTAAATAACGTATTCTCAGGTTCTTTTCATCAATAACCGCGATAGCCCCTTCCTTCAAAACATTTTCGATCTTTTTAATAGCAAGGATCACCATTGCCCCGATAGCCCGCGGTAAAACATTTTGTGAACGAATTTGTATTACACTCGGGCCTTTTGCATTTGAAAAAGCCAAAAGATTACTGAAATCTAAATCATTGGTAAAAACAATCATATCGTTAGCCAAGGCATATTCCATAATTTCGGAATCTTTGGCCGATGGGGAACCAATCTCTGTCCAATGAACGGTTGAAAAGCCCTCGGATATCAGGAAAGGAATCCATACAGGCGACAAACACACATCTACCAAAATTCGTTTTTTCACGCCGTAAGAGGTATTTCTAATTCCTGCACTCTCCACGCGGCATACCGCAAAGCCGCTATAATGTCCTCTTCTTCCAAATAGGGATATGCCTCCAAAATTTGTTTGTATGAATTCCCGCTCGCGATAAGCCCGACAATCGTACCAACAGTTATCCTTATTCCCCTGATACAAGGCTTGCCTCCCATCACTTCCGGGTTACTAGTGATTCTTTCATCAATGAACATAACCGTTTAACTTTCAAATAATATGCAAAAATAATTTATAAACTTAAAGGAGATTTCAACTCGTTCATTTAATCGGTTAAGGTACTCGTTTAGTCGTTTCCGAATTTTGTTATTAAACTAATAAAATAAAGCATCTTATGCAACTTATTTTAAAAGTTTATTTCATAACAAGCCATTTGGCTACAAAACAATCTCGCGACACTCCGAGCAAACATCGCCTGTAAAGATTATGAGCCAAGCTTTCAGATTGGAGATTGCTTTAATTTCCTCCAATGCCAAGTAGCCTTTTACTTGTTCTATTCCGGCGGCTCTGACTTCGTCAAGTTTGTCCGACTCTCCTTTTTTGATATATTTCAACTCGAAAAGATGTTCATATTTCGGGCGGAAACGGTTTGTCCGCGTAAACAATAAATCAGGGTATTTCTTGTTTGTTTCAGGTTCGCTTTTAATGAAATACGATTTGGTCATAGAAATATACGCGACAAGCAGAAGTTTGATGTATTTCTCATCGAATTTAACGTGATCGCGGTTCGACAACAGTTTCAGTATATTTTCTACTATTTT